>JANOAM010000106.1:0-10329 GCA_031411215.1 Betaproteobacteria bacterium | reverse complement strand
AATTCCATGAACTGTTCATAGCCTTCCAGCAGCAGGTTCAGCTGCTGGCCCATGGTGTCGTGACCACCGGACACCAGCATCCACAGGTCCTGGACTGCGGGGCCCTGCATGGCGTCGTCCAGGTCCACCACATGCGGCTTGTCGTCGCGCCACAGCACGTTTCCCAGGTGGCAGTCGCCGTGCAGGCGCAACGTGGCCAGGGGTTGCAACGCGTCGAAGGCTTGCGCCATCAGCGCCAGCGCCTCTTCGGCCGACTGCTGCCAGGCGGGGCGTTCGGCGTCGGTCACAAAGCCGCCCAGCAGCAGCGCGTCTATCGCCGCGCGGCCGTCCACCGCGGCGTTGATGTGGTGGCGGTGGGCAAACGGTTGCTGGCGGCCCACGGCGTGCAGGCGGCCTATGAAGCGGCCGATCTGGCGCATCGCTTCCGGGTCTTCCAGTTCGGGCTCGCGGCCGGCGCAACGTGCGGCCACGGTGAAGCGGTGCGGTTCGCCGTCCAGGGTCAGACAGGCCAAGGTGGGCGGCGTGCCCAGCAGTTGCAGGCCTAGGGCTTCGGGGTCTGGGAGCAGTTCCAGCGGAGGCACCACGGGCACTTCGGCCGCGGCCAGTTCCAGCGCAAAGGCATGTTCTTCCAGGATCTGCGCGTCGCTCCAGCGGCCCGGTCGGTAGAATTTGGCGACGACCGAGCCACCGTCTTCCAGCATCACCTGGAAGACCCGGTTTTCATAACTGTTGAGCTGCAGGATGCGGCCGTCGCCGCGCAAGCCTACGGCGTCCAGCGCCGACAAGACCTGCTGGGGACCGAGTGCCTGGTAACCAGGCCCGCTCAATGGCGGACCGGGCTCGGCGATTCGATCACCACGCCGGCCGTGACCAGGTCCTCGGGGCGCATCAGCACCTCACGCACGCTGACGCCGCCGGCCGCGCGCAGGCTGCCAAAGCCGCTGACGTTGCTGCCTTCGGTGCGCAGGTCGGTGCCGAAGAAGGAGTCCTGCAGGAAGCCGCTGTCGGCCCACAGCGTGGTGCGTTCGCGGCGGCGGCTGGCCAAGGTGCTGGCCAGGTGGTCACGTGTCTCGCTGATGCCAGGTGCGGCCTGCGGGCCACGCACGGCCGGGGAGGTCTGCGGCACCAGCATCTGCAGTTCGGGCACGGACGGCAGCGTGTCGGCCGTGCAGCGCACATGGCGCACCTTGCAGGCGCTGAGCACGGCCTGCTTGATCTGCAGGGCGCGGCGCGAAGAACCACGTTCGGTTTCCAGGTCCACGGCGGCCAGCACACGGCCATTGGCGCTGCAGATGGCGAAGGTGACGTGCACGGCACCCAGCAGGTCGAACCAGTAGCGCACTTCGGTCGGGTCGGTGGGCTGGCAGAAGCGCACCAGCGGCAGCTTGGACAGGATGACGTGGTGCGGCAGCGCCTCACGCAGCTGGCGGTAGACCCGGCGTTCGTCGCTGCTGAAGACGGGCCGCGCCGTCACCGTCCACTGGGTCGGCAGGGCCTCTTTCTGGACCGGCCGGCCGCGCAGGGCCCACAGCAGGGCAGCGCCCAGCAGGAGTGCCAGGGACAGGGTTGCGAGGATCCAGGAGAGCATGTGCATGGTGATGCAGTCATGGTATCGCGCGCGCCGGGCCCCCACATCCCGTGAACACGTGCTGTCGACACGGGCCGGGGCCGAAGGCTTGACGGCGTCATCCATGATCCTGGAAAATTCATCCAAGATGAAAGAACAAGCCGCACCCCTCCCCGTCCCCGCGGTCCGCAGGCTGGACGCTCCCAACCCCGACGACCTGCTGCAACTGGCCCGGGTGCTGGTGGACTGCGTGGAGGGTGGTGCCTCGGTCAGCTTCATGCTGCCGCTGGGCCTGGACCGCGCCCTGGCCTTCTGGCAAGGCGTAGCCGTTGGCGTCGCCGGCGGCGACCGTGTGCTGCTGGTGGCCGAGGACCATGAAGGCATCTGCGGCACCGTGCAGTTGGTGGTGGGCCTGCCCGAAAACCAACCGCACCGGGCCGATGTGTCCAAGATGCTGGTGCACCGCCGTGCCCGCCGCCATGGTGTGGGCGCGGCGCTGATGCAGGCTGCCGAGGCCCAGGCTCACGCCCTGGGCAAGGCCCTGCTGGTGCTGGACACCGCCAGCGCCGACGCCGAACGTCTTTACGAACGCCTGGGCTGGGTGCGCTGCGGCCAGATCCCCGGTTTTGCGCTGCTGCCCGCGGGCGGCCTGTGCGCCACCACGCTGTACTACCGCCAGCTGTAGCGAACTTGCCAGCGCGTTGGTCGCGCGGACTTTGACCTTGATCATTCGCGAATGATTCTCATTTGGTAGAGAATCGGACGATGTCATCCGGTCCCACCACCCCCTCCGCTGCCCGCCCGCTGGGCGGTTTGGAACTGAATGAAGCCGCCCAGGTGCAGCACGTGGACCCTGGCGTCGGCGCGCAGACAGGGGAACGCGCCCAGCAACTGGCGAACATCGGTTTTGTGCCCGGTGAACGCGTGACGGTGGTGGCCCGCGCCTGGCCCGGCGGTGACCCGCTGGTGGTGCGCGTGGGTCAGTCGCGTTTCGCGCTGCGCAAGGCCGAGGCCGACTGCATCTGGGTGCAGGCGTGAATTCCGCCGTTGTCCACGTCCACCCGGCCGGCGCCCTGGTGGCCTTGGTAGGCAACCCCAACTGCGGCAAGACTGCGCTGTTCAACCTGCTCACCGGCAGCCGACAGAAGGTGGCCAACTACGCAGGCGTGACGGTGGAGCGCAAGGAAGGCCGCCTGCTGGCCACGCCCGGCACCACGGGCGCCCGTGTGCTGGACCTGCCGGGCGCCTACAGCCTGTATCCGCGCTCTCCCGACGAACGTGTGACCGCCGACGTGCTGGCGGGCCGTGCCATCGGTGAAAAGCGGCCGGACCTGGTGGTCTGCGTGGTGGACGCCACCAACCTGCGCCGCAACCTGCGCCTGGTGCTGGCCGTGATGCGCCAGGGCCTGCCGGTGGTGGTGGCTTTGAACATGGCCGACCTGGCCGAAAAACGCGGTCTGGTGGTGGACGCACAGAAGCTGTCGCAGGCCCTGGGCGTGCCCGTGGTGGCCACGGTGGGCGTGCAGCGCGGCGGTGACGACGCCCTGCGCGAACTGATCGCCAACAAAGCCGCCTGGCCCGCCGCGCCGGCCGCGCAGCCCGACGCGTCGCAGGACGACACGCGCCTGCAAGCCCTGCTGCGGGGCCTGGGCCTGGCCGCGCTGCAGCCCGACACCGCCACCGAACGCATAGACCGTTTCGTGCTGCACCCCGTGGCCGGCCCGCTGCTGCTGGCAGCGCTGCTGTTCTGCGTCTTCCAGGCCGTGTTTGCCTGGGCGCGTGTGCCCATGGAAGCCATCCAGGCCGCCACGGCCGCTTTGTCTGAAGCCGTGAACAGCTCAGCACCCGCCGCTGGCCCCGGCCACTGGCTGGGCAGCCTGGTGGCTGACGGACTCATCGCCGGCATCGGCGGTGTGCTGGTCTTCCTGCCGCAGATCCTGATCCTGTTCTTCTTCATCATCGTGCTGGAAGAGTCCGGCTACCTGCCACGCGCGGCCTTTCTGCTGGACCGCCTGATGGGAGGCGTCGGTTTGTCGGGCCGCAGCTTCATCCCGCTCCTGTCCAGCTTTGCCTGCGCCATCCCCGGCATCATGGCCACGCGCACCATCAGCGACCCGCGCGACCGGTTGGTGACCATGCTGATCGCGCCGCTGATGACCTGTTCCGCGCGGCTGCCGGTCTACACGCTGCTGATAGGCGCCTTTGTGCCCGCACGCGAGGTGGCGGGTGGCTTCGGCATGCAGGGTCTGGTGCTCTTTGTGCTGTACGTGGCCGGCATCGTCAGCGCCTTCGCCGTGGCTTGGGTGCTGAAGCAGTTCACCACCCGCGGCGAGGTCCGCATGCTGATGATGGAACTGCCCAGCTACCACTGGCCGGCGCTGCGCCACGTCGCTTTAGGCCTGCTGCAGCGCGCGAAGATCTTCATGCGCCGTGTCGGCGGTGTGATCCTGACGCTGACGCTGCTGCTGTGGTTCCTGGCCAGCTTCCCGGCGGCGCCGGAAGGTGCCACCGGTGCGCCCATCGAATACAGCGTGGCCGGCATGCTGGGCAAGTTGCTGGCCCATGTGTTCGAACCCATCGGCTTCAACTGGCAGATCAGCGTGGCCCTGGTGCCCGGCATGGCGGCGCGCGAGGTGGTGGTCTCGTCGCTGGCCACGGTCTACGCGCTGGGTGGCGGCGACAACGCCGCCGGTGCGCTGGCACCCGTCATCGCCAAGGGCTGGAGCGCGGCCACGGCCTACGCGTTGCTGGCCTGGTTCGTGTTTGCGCCGCAGTGCCTGTCCACCTTGGCCGCCATCCGCCGCGAAACCGGTGGCTGGAAGATCCCCGCGGTGGTGACTGGCTACCTGTTTGCGCTGGCCTATGGGGCCGCGTTCTTGACCTACCGGCTTGCACTGGCGCTGGGCGCTGGCCCATGACACGCGCGCCAGCACGTGCCCACGGCTGGCACCCAAAGGCCTGGCTGCGCGCCTTGCGTGCGCGGCCACGGCTGATCGGCGCTGCGGCCTTCGGCACCCTGGTGTGGCTGCTGCTGCCCCTGTTGGCCGATCCGCATGCCGAGTCACGGGCCCTGCTGGCCTGGAACGCAGGTGCTCTGCTGTACCTGGTCCTGGTGGCGCATTTGATCGCCACGGAAGACACCGAGCGCATGCGCCGCAGGGCCGTGCACGAGGACGAAGGCCGCTTTGCCATCCTGGTGCTGGTGGTGGTGGCCGCGGCAGCCGTGCTGCTGGCGGTGGGTTCGCAGTTGACCGCCGTGAAAGGCATCACGGGCCTGCCACGCACGCTGCACATCGCGATGGCCGGGCTCACGGTCGTCACCTCCTGGATGTTCACGCAGGTGCTGTTCGCCCTGCACTACGCGCACGACTTCTACATGGCGCGGCTGCACAAGCAGACCGACCCGCTGGTGTTCCCCGGCACGACCGAGCCGTACTACGGCGACTTCATGTACTTTTCCTGCGTCATCGGCACCTCCGGACAGACGGCCGATGTGTGCTTCAACGGGTCCGCCCTGCGCGGTGTCGGCACGCTGCACTGCGTGCTGGCCTTCTTCTTCAACGCCACACTGCTGGCCTTGACCATCAACATCGCTGCCGGCCTGCTGTGAGCCACCGGATCCGCAGCCTGCTTGCCGGCATCGGCGGTCTGCGCCAGGGCCTCAAGCGCCTGGGCCCAGGCCTCATCACCGGCGCAGCGGACGATGACCCCAGCGGCATTGCCACCTACTCGCAGGCCGGTGCGCAGTTTGGCTACTCCATGCTCTGGAGCATGGTGTTCACGCTGCCGCTGATGGCGGCCATCCAGATCGTCAGCGCACGCATCGGCTACGTCACGGGCCAGGGGCTGGCCGCCAACATCAAGCAGAGCTTTCCACGCGCGGTGCTGCTGGGCATCGTGGGGCTGCTGGTGGGTGCCAACACGCTCAACATTGCGGCCGACATCGCCGCCATGGCCGAGGCGCTGCGCCTGCTGCTGGGTGGTTCGGCCCATGTCTACGCCATCACCTTCGGTCTGGCCTGCCTGTGCATGCAGGTCTTCCTGCCGTACCAGACGGCCGTCAGCGCGCTGAAGTGGCTGACGCTGGCGCTGCTGGCTTACGTGGCCGTCATCTTCTCGCTGCACCTGGACTGGCTGGAAGTGGCGCGGCGCACGCTGGACCCGCACCTGGAACTGAACCGCGACATGCTGCTGATGGTGGTGGCGCTGTTCGGCACCACCATCAGCCCCTACCTGTTCTTCTGGCAGGCTTCACAAGAGGTGGAAGACCGCCAGGTCGGCCCCGGCCGCGCCGGTGAACCGCACACACCGGGTGAGGTGCGGCACCATTTGCGCCGCATCAAGTGGGACACCTGCATCGGCATGGGCTTCTCCAACCTCATCGCCTTCTTCATCATCCTGGCCACCGCCGCCACGCTGCACCAGGCCGGCGTCACCGACATCCAGACCAGCGCCCAGGCCGCCGAGGCGCTGCGCCCGGTGGCCGGTGAACAAGCCTTCCTGCTGTTTGCACTGGGCATCATCGGCACGGGCCTGCTGGCGGTGCCGGTGCTGGCCGGTTCGGCCGCTTATGCGGTGGCCGAAGCGGCCGGCTGGCGCGGAAGCCTGAGCCTGAAGCTGGAACGTGGCGAAGGCCGCGGCTTCTATGCCGTGATCGCCGCGGCCACGCTGGGTGGCGTGGCGCTGTGCTTCACGCCCGTGGACCCGGTGCGCGAGCTGTTCTGGTCGGCGGTGATCAACGGCGTCATCGCGGTGCCCATCATGGCGGTGATGATGCTGCTGGCCACACGCGCCAGCGTCATGGGCACCCACACCATCGGCCCCAGGCTCAAGGTCCTGGGCTGGGTGGCCACCGCGGTGATGGCATTGACGGTGCTGGCGCTGGCCGTGACCAGTGTGTTCTAGCGCCCAAGCGCGAGGTTCGCTATTCGCCGAAGTTCAGCGGCAGGCCCACGTAGTTCTCGGCAATGCTGCGCAGGCCGGCTTCAGAGTTGAGCAGGTAGTCCAGCTCCGCAGCCTGGAACCTGGCGGTGATGGCCGCGTCGTCCGGGAAGCGGTGCATCAACGTGGTGAACCACCAGCTGAAACGCTCGGCCTTCCAGACCCGGCGCAGGCAGCGGGCGGAATAGGCGTCCACCGCGGACTCGTTGTGGTCCTTGTAGAAGCCGATGAATGCCTCAGACAGGTATTTCACATCGGTGGCCGCCAGGTTCAGGCCCTTGGCACCCGTGGGCGGCACGATGTGGGCCGCGTCACCGGCCAGGAACATACGGCCGAAGCGCATAGGCTCGGTGACGAAGCTGCGCAGCGGGGCGATGCTTTTTTCGATGCTGGGTCCGGTGACCAGGGCTTCGCGGCCTTCGTCGTCCAGGCGGTGGCGCAGTTCCTGCCAGAAGGCGTCGTCGGTCCAGGCCTCGATCTTGTCGGTCAGCGGCACCTGCAGGTAGTAGCGGCTGCGTGTCTTGCTGCGCTGCGAACACAGCGCAAAACCGCGCGGGTGGTTCACGTAGATCAGCTCGTCGCAGACCGGCGGCGTGTCCGACAGCATGCCCAGCCAACCGAAGGGGTAGACCTTCTCGAATTCCGTGATGGCGCTGCGCGGCACGCTGGCGCGGCAGACACCATGGAAGCCGTCGCAGCCGGCGATGAAGTCGCAGCGGATCTCGTGCGTCATGCCGTCCTTCACGTAGCGCACGGTGGGCTGCGAGGTGTCGAAGTCGTGCACGCCGACGTCGCGCGCCTCGTACACCGTGGGCAAGCCCAGGGCCGTGCGCGCCTCCATCAGGTCGCGGGTCATCTCGGTCTGGCCGTAGACCATCACCTGCTTGCCGCCGGTCAGGCCCTGCAGGTCCACACGGTGGCGCTGGCCGTCAAACAGCATGTGGAAACCGTGGTGCGGCAAACCTTCGCGGTGCATGCGCGCGCCGACGCCGGCTTCGTCCAGCAGGTCGGTGGTCACCTGTTCCAGCACACCGGCGCGGATGCGACCCAGCACGTAGTCACCGCTCTGGCGCTCCACGATGACGTTGTCGATGCCGGCCTTGTGCAGCAATTGGCCCAGCAGCAGGCCGGAAGGGCCGGCGCCGACGATGCAGACCTGGGTGCGCATGGTGTGTCTCCGTGCTTGGTTGGGAATGCCGCGCAGCCTAGGGCCGCGGCGGCGGCAGCTCAATGGACGGAATCGACCTTGGCTTGCACAATTCGAACATCATGCGGGCAATCACCAAGTCCCCGGCCGCGCGCCAGCTGCCCACCTACGCGCTCTATGGCGAAGCGCAGGCGCAGCAGAGCGTGGACGCGCTGCATTGCGAATCCATCGCGGAACGCAGCCGGCTGCACGACTGGGAGATTCGCCCGCACCGCCACACCGCGCTGCTGCAAATTCTGTACATGGCGCGTGGGCAAGTCAGCATGCGCCTGGAAGCCGACACGCTGAACCTGCGCGGCCCGGCGGTGGTGGTGGTGCCTGCCGGCGTGGTGCATGGCTTTCGCTTCACGCCCGATGTGCAGGGCCGCGTGGTGACCGTGGCCGAGCCGCACGCGCAGCGCCTGTTGGCCGGCCAGCCCGGCCTGGCCGGCAGCGCGCTGGCCGCGCGCGCCATGGCGCTGCCCGCCGCAGCCGCCAAGCCGCTTCAAACCACGTCCGATGCACTGCACCAGGAATTCGCAGCCGGCCACGCCTGGCGCGCATTGGCCGTGGACGCCGCGCTGACGCAGTTGCTGCTGGCGCTGGCCCGGCTGCCGAAACCAAATGGTGCGGGGCGCGACAGTCCCGCTGCCGCCAGCCGCGCCGACACCCACGCCCAGCGCTTCCGCGCCCTGGTCGCGGAACGTTTCCGCGGCCAGCCCAGCATGGCCCAACTGGCGGCGGAACTGGCCATCACGCCCACGCAACTGAACCGTGTCTGCCAGCGTGTGCTGGGCTGCAGCGCGCTGGCCGTGTTGCACGCCCGGCTGCTGCTGGAAGCGCAGCGCGAACTGGCCTACACCACCATGAGCGTCAAGCAGATCTCGCTGGGCCTGGGTTTTGCTGACGCCGCCTACTTCACGCGCTTCTTTGAACGCCAGGCCGGCAGCACACCCAGCGCCTGGCGCGCCCGTGCCGCGCAGCCACGCTGACGTCCTTCCTGAAGGCCCACTTGCATCAATTCAATGATTCAAGTACTATTGAATCATGAATGAAGAAGCCGTTGTTCGTGCACTTGCCGCCCTGGCCCAGCCGCTGCGCCTGCGCGCCTTCCGCGCCCTGGTGGTGGCGGGACCCGCGGGCATGACACCCAGCACCATGGCCGAAGGCCTGGGTGTCACACCCAGCGGGCTGTCCTTCCACCTGAAGGAACTGCTGCAGTCGGGTCTGGTGACGCAGGAACGTGCCAGCCGCCACCTCATCTACCGCGCCGCGTTCGAGCCCATGAATGCATTGCTGGGCTATCTCACCGAGAACTGCTGCCAGGGCTCGGCGTGCCTGCCCGCGGCCTCCACAACCCAGGGCGCTTGCGCCTGCTGACCTACCCCCGAAGGAGACTTTCATGAAGCGTTTCCATGTGCACACCCATGTGCAGGACCTGCCCACCAGCATCAGTTTCTACACACGCCTGTTCGGCGCCGAGCCCACGCGCGTGGAGTCGGACTACGCCAAGTGGATGCTGGAAGACCCACGCGTCAACTTCGCCATCTCCGCGCGTGGCGGCGCGCTCGGCGTGGACCACCTGGGCTTCCAGGCCGACACGGCCGAGGAACTGGCCGAACTGAAGGCCCGGGCCGTTGCCGCCGACGCGCCGCTGCTGGACGAAGGCCAGACCACCTGCTGCTACGCACGCAGCGAAAAGCACTGGGTCACCGACCCGCAGGGTGTGGCCTGGGAGCAGT
Organism: Betaproteobacteria bacterium; assembly: GCA_031411215.1. Classification (GTDB taxonomy): domain Bacteria; phylum Pseudomonadota; class Gammaproteobacteria; order Burkholderiales; family Burkholderiaceae_C; genus Rubrivivax. Next base: position 893 of record JANOAM010000106.1, on the reverse strand, counting down.
TCCACACGCTGGAAGGCATCCCCACTTTCAGCGCGTCGCAGGCCAGGGCCACGCCAGTTGCGGGTGAAGCGGCCTGCTGCCCGCCCGCTGCGCCCGCGCCGCGCACACCCGGCAAGACCGTCGCCATCCCAGTCACGGCCGGTTCTTCCTGCTGCTGAGGCGCCACCATGACCGAAAAGATCTACAACGTGCTCTTCATCTGCACGGGCAATTCCGCGCGGTCCATCCTGGCCGAAGGCTTGATGAACCACCTGGGGCACGCGCGGGGCTTTCGCGCCTTCTCGGCTGGCAGCCACCCAAAAGGCGCCGTGCATCCGCTGGCGCTGAAGACCTTGCTCACCCACCACATCCCGACCGACGGCTTCCGCAGCAAGGGCTGGGAGGAGTTCGCAACGCCCGACTCTCCGAAGATGGACTTCGTCTTCACCGTCTGCGATCAGGCCGCAGGCGAGATGTGCCCGGTGTGGCCTGGTCAACCCATGACGGCGCACTGGGGCTTGCCGGACCCGGCTGCGGTAGAAGGCAGCGACGAAGTCAAGGCGCGCGCGTTCCTGGACGCCTGTGTGACCTTGCAGCGCCGCATCCAGCTGATGCTGGCGCTGCCTCTGGCATCTTTGGACAAGATGGCCCTGCAGCGCGAGATCAAGGACGTCGGGACACGCTGAAGCCATGACCACGGCATCCCTGCAAACAACGTCCATGGCGCCAGCGCCTATGAGCGTCTTCGAGCGCTACCTCACCGTCTGGGTGTTCCTGTGCATCGTCATCGGCATTGCACTCGGCCAGTGGCTGCCGGGGCCCTTCCAGGCCGTCGGCCGCATGGAGATCGCCAAGGTCAACCTGCCGGTCGGCCTGCTGATCTGGGTGATGATCATTCCGATGCTGCTGAAGGT
>JANOAM010000105.1:0-5178 GCA_031411215.1 Betaproteobacteria bacterium | reverse complement strand
GTTGTTTTCCAGCAGCAGCGCTTCGGCTTCCGTGCGCACCACGGTCGTCTCCAGCCTGGCGATGCGCGACACCATGGACCCGATGCGCGTGCCGTCGCCGTCCTTGTGCAGGTAGCTGCTGACACGCTTCTTCAGGTGCCGTGCCTTGCCCACGTAAAGCAGGTTGTCCTGCGCGTCGAACCAGCGGTAGACACCAGGCAGGCCCGGCAAGGCGGCCACCTCAGCGAGCAGCTTTTCGCGCGTGCTGTTGTTGGCCGCGCTGTCGGCCGCGCTGTCGGCTGGGGGCGGGCTGTCGGGCTGGTCACTCATCAGCGATGATTTTCCACGGCTTCGATAATCCCCCGGTGCCGCCACCAAGCCCGACCTGGGACCTCTTCTGCCGCGTTGTCGACAACTACGGTGACGCCGGCGTCTGCTGGCGGCTGGCCTGTGAGCTGGCGGCACGTGGGCAGCAGGTGCGCCTGGTCATCGACGACCCGGCGCCGTTGGCCTTCATGGCGCCCGAAGGCGCCGCTGGCGTGCAGGTGCTGCCCTGGCCCGGACCGGCGGAGCCTGGGGATGTGGTGGTGGAAGCCTTTGGCTGCGACCCGCCCGCAGCCTTTGTCGTCCGGATGGCCGCCCGCAGCCAGCCGCCGGCCTGGATCAACCTGGAATACCTCAGCGCCGAGCCCTACGTGGAGCGGTCTCACGGCCTGCCTTCGCCCCAGCGCAACGGACTGACCAAACACTTCTTTTACCCAGGCTTCACGCCGCGTACGGGTGGCCTGTTGCGTGAGGCCAGGCTGGCGCAGGAACGCGCGGCCTTCGACCGTCATGGCTGGCTCGCAACACAAGGTCTGACCGTGCAGCCCGGCGAACGCATCGTCACGCTGTTCTGCTACGACAACGCCGCCCTGCCGGGGCTGCTGGGCGACCTGGCCCGTGAACCCACCTTGCTGCTGTTGACCCCAGGCCACGCGCAGCGCCAGGTCACGCAAGCGCAGGGCAAGTTGCGGCTGGCCCAACTGCCCTATCTGAGCCAACGCGACTTCGACCGTCTGCTGTGGTCCGCTGACCTCAACTTCGTGCGTGGCGAGGATTCCCTGGTCCGCGCCCTGTGGGCCGGCGTGCCCTTCGTCTGGCAGGCCTACCCGCAGGACGACGGCGCCCATGGGCCCAAAGTGGAAAGCCTGCTGGCCCAGTGGCCAGCCAACGCCGACGTAGCCGCGCTCTGGCGTGCCTGGAATGTCCTGCCCGGCGCGCCCTGGAACGGCCTTCCGCCCTTGCCGGCCTGGGAGCCCGGCCTGTCCGCATGGCGCCAGCGCCTGTGCGCCCAGGACGACCTGGCCACCCAGCTCCTGCGTTTTGTGGCCGGGGAAACCCAGATCTGAGCCGGGGCCGCTGCTAGAATCATGGGCTTTTCGCCCAGCGCGCCGCACGGACCGAGTCCTCGACCCTTGTTCGGCTGAAGGCCCTGCGCGCAAGCCCCACGTGACACCCACGAGACACCACTTCTGAGACGACAGCCATGAAACTCGCACAGGAAATCCGCGCCGGCAACGTGATCATGCAGGGCAAGGACCCGATGGTCGTGCTCAAGACCGAATACAGCCGCGGCGGCCGTGGTGCCGCCACGGTGCGCATGAAGATGAAGAGCCTGCTCAGCGGCTTCGGCGCTGAAAACGTCTTCAAGGCCGACGACAAGATGGACCAGGTCATCCTGGACAAGAAGGAGTGCACCTACTCCTACTTCGCCGACCCCATGTACGCCTTCATGGACGCTGAATACAACCAGTTCGAAGTCGAAGCCGAGAACATGGGCGACGCCATCAGCTACCTCGAAGACAACATGTCCGTCGAAGTGGTGTTCTACGACGGCAAGGCGATCAGCGTGGAACTGCCCACCACCGTGGTCCGCGAGATCACCACCGACCCCGCCGTCAAGGGCGACACGTCCGGCAAGGTGCTCAAGCCTGCCAAGCTGGTCGGCACGGGCTTCGAGATCAGCGTGCCCATCTTCGTGGAAAACGGCGACAAGGTCGAAATCGACACCCGCACGCACGAGTACCGCAAGCGCGTCTGAGCTTCGTTTGGCTCCCCACGCACAGGGCACCTACGGGTGCCCTTTTGCTTGGGGCCCACGCTTGTGCTGACGCCGTTTTGGGCATCATCACCCCATGACCGTGAACCGCTTCGACTTCGACACCGCCGTCAGTGCGCCCTTCCGCATGCAGCCGGGCCTGCGCCGGTTGCCCGCAGGCGCACCGCAGCTGACGCCGCTGGCCCCCGGCTCGCGCCACCAGCGCGAAAAGCTGGCCGTGCTGTCGGCGTACTGGGCGCAGGCGCTCCAGCAGCAGGCCGGCTTCGATGCCCAGCCCGCGCTGCACGCGCTGTGCCAACACGCGGCAGCCGAACATCCCGGCGCCTGGGCCTGGGACGGCACCCGCGCCCATGGTCTGAATCTGGGCGCCGCCGTCACACGGGACGGCGATGTGGAACAGCTGCAGGCCGGCGCCTTTGGCCTGGGTGACGAGGTGACGCGCTGCCTGCACGGCCTTCCCGCGCCATGGCGCCTGGCCGGCCTGCTGAGCCTGGCCTTTGCCGAAGACTTTGCTGTGGTGAAAGGCGACGAAGGCACCGTTCCCTGGATCGCGGTGGCCCTGCCCAGCCACTGGGCACCCGAAGACAAGGTCGGCAAACACTTCACCCAGGTGCACGCGCCCGTGGCCGACAACACGTTGCTGCTGAAAGCGTCTGAGTCGCTGACACGCCTGGTCTGCGGGTCGGAGCGCTGGGAGCGTTTCGTCTGGAACGTCACCGACCAGCCGCGCCTGCATGCCCACCCCGCGCACGTAGCGCCTGAACGCTGGTTGCAGACACGTGTGGACCAGGCCTGGTTCCGCAGTGAACGGCAGACCTTCATTCCCGTGCCCGGGCGCAGCGAAGCGGTGTTCACCATCCTCGTGCAGGTGGAACCGCTGGGCGAGGTGCTGAACACCGCCGCCCGCGCGCAGGCGCTGCACGACGCCATCGCCACCATGAGCCCGGCCGTGCTGGCCTACCGCGGCCTGCAGCGCGTACGTGAGCCGCTGCTGCAGTGGCTGGCCGCGCGTGCGCGAGCGGCTGCAGCTTGAAGACGCGGCCCATACAGCCTGCGCGCATCGAGTTCGGCACTGCGCCGGGTGACCCGCCGCGCGCGCCGGTCTTCGACGACATCTACCACCCGCGCGCGGACGCGCTGGCCCAGGCCCGACACGTCTTCCTGCACGGCAACGGCTTGCCCGGGCGCTGGGCCGGCCGCGCCGACTTCACGGTGCTGGAGACGGGCTTCGGCCTGGGCCACAACTTCCTGGCCTTGTGGGACGCCTGGCAGCAGGACCCGCAGCGTTGCGATCGGCTGCATGTGGTGGCCGTGGAGTTGCACCCGCCCACGGCGACCGACCTGGCCCGCGCGCATGCGGGGGCTGAGCTGCCGGACCTGGCCGCCCAATTGCTTGCCCGCTGGCCGCCGCTGACGCCCAACCTGCACCATCTTGAGTTCGCCACTGGCCGCGTGCGCTTGACCCTGGCTCTGGGCGATGTGGTGCAGCTCCTGCCCGCCCTGCGCCTGCAGGCCAACGCCATCCTCCTGGACGGCTTTGCACCGGCGCGCAACGCGGCCATGTGGAGCCAGGGGCTGCTGAAAACGGTCGGACGGCTCAGCGCACCCGACGCCACTGTGGCCACCTGGAACGTGGACCGTGCGCTGCACCAGCATCTGGTCACGGCTGGCTATGAGCCGCGCATCACGCCCGCCGCGGGCGGCAAGCGCGAATTCACCAGCGCCCACTTCGTGCCCCGCCCGGCCGTGCGCGGCCTGCCGGCCATGGCCGTGCACAGCGCCGATGCGGTGGTGGTGGGCGGCGGCCTGGCCGGTGCGGCCGCCGCGCGTGCGCTGGCGGACCGTGGCCTGCGCGTCACCGTGCTGGAACAGGCCAGCGAAGTGGCCACGGGCGCGTCCGGCAACCCGGCCGGGCTCTTTCACGGCACGCTGAGTCCTGACGACGGCCCGTACGCACGCCTGTACCGCACGGCGGCGCTGGTGGCCACACGCTGCTACCGCGAAGCAACAGCAGCCGGCGTGACGGGCCAGGTGGACGGCCTGCTGCGCCTGGCGCCCAGCACACCGGGTGAACGCGACCCAAAGTCCTTGTTGCGCGAAAGCGGCCTGACGCCGGACTACGTGCAGTGGCTGGACACGGCCGTTGCATCCGCCCGCGCCGGCCTGGCGTTGACGGCGCCCTGCTGGTTCTACCCGGGCGGCGGCTGGGTCGCACCACCGGCCTGGGTGCGGCACGCGCTGGCCCACCCAGCCATTGCCGTGCGCACAGCCAGTGGGGTAGCCACACTGGAGCGTGATGGCACCCGCTGGCGATGCCTGGACGCGCAAGGCCAGGTGCTGGCCCAATCCGCGCTGCTGGTGCTGGCCCAGGCCGACAGCACCGACGCACTGCTGCGCCCGTTGGGCCACGCGGGCTGGCCCTTGAGCCGCAGCCGGGGGCAGATCAGCTTCTGGCGCAGCGAAGGAAGCTCACCCTTGAAATTGCCCCTGGCGGGCGACGGCTACGCCATCGCCATGCCGGGTCAAGTGCTCTGTGGCGCGACGCGCCAGGAGGGTGACGAAGAGCGCCAACTGCGCGAGCAGGACCACGGTCACAACCTGGACCGGCTGCGGCGTCTGGCCGGCCTGCCCGGACCTGCCGCAGGTGTACCTCTCGAGGGCCGCGTTGGCTGGCGATTGGCGGCGGATGACCGCCTGCCCATCGCCGGTGCCGTGCCTCTGCTGGGTCATGCCCACGCCGCCACACAGATCCGGATGCTGCCGCGCGAGAGCGGCCTCTTCGTGCTGACCGCCCTGGGTGCGCGCGGCCTGACCCTGGCACCGCTGATGGGCGAGTTGGTGGCCTCACAGGCCACGGGCACACCCTGGCCTGTGGAACAGGACCTGGCAGATGCCGTGGACCCGGGGCGCTGGCTGGTGCGTCAGGCGCGTCTGGCGACTTGAGTTTGCTCAGCCCTCTCAGCCCGGTTGAGCCGGCGCGGCGCCTTCGCTGTCGTCGCCGTCTTCCGGCTGGTCTTCAAGGGGCGGCAGGCCCGCAGCCTTGCGAGCGGCCTTTTCCTTGTCCTTCTCTTCCTTCTTCTTCTTCTTCGCCAACTCGC
>JANOAM010000104.1:0-3020 GCA_031411215.1 Betaproteobacteria bacterium | reverse complement strand
CTTCAACCATGACTTCAGAACCGTCCTCGCGGCGTCCGCAGCGCGGCCTCCATCGTGTCGCCGCGGCCCTGTTGGCAGGCGCCACGGCGCTGAGTGCATGGGCCCAGCCCGCAGCGCCGGCGGCGGCGTCTGCACCCAATGCCGAAACGCGTGCGCTGCACGCACTGTTCGACCGCAACTGGGCCTGGAGCGCCGAGGCCTTGCCGGAATTCGCCACCTACCGCGGCGACCACCGTTTTGGCGACCGGCTGAGCGAAGCCTCGGAAGAAGCCATCGCCCAGCGCGACCGCGAAACGGCGGTCTTCCTGGCCGAAGCGCGCGCCATCCCGCGCGACAAGCTGTCGCCCACCGACCGGGTGTCGCTGGACATGTTCGCCGGTGGACTGCAGCGTTTTGTGGACATCACGGCCTTCCCGGCCGCGCGTGGCATGAACCTGCGTGCGCTGGGCGGGCCGCAGAACCAGTTTGCCGACCTGCTGCAGATCATGCCCACCCGCAACACTGCGCAGGTGGAGCAGATGCTGGCCCGCATGGCCGCCTTCCCGCGCCGCATGGACCAGGAAATAGCCCTGGCCCGCCGCAGCGCCAACGCGGGCTGGGTGCCCGCGCGTGATGTGCTGCAGCGTGTGCTGGCGCAGATCGACGCACAACTGCTGCCCGCCGCCGACACGCCGCACTACGCCCCTTTCAAGCGCCTGGGCAGCGGCATTGCAGCGGCCGACCAGCAGGCGCTGCAGCAGCGTGCGTTGGCCGCCATCGACAGCCAGGTCCTGCCGGCCCTGCGCCGCCTGCGTGCCCTGGTGGCTGATGAACTGCTGCCCAAGGCACCCGTGGAAGGATCGCTGAGCCAGTACCCGGACGGCGTGCGCTACTACGCGCTGCAGGTGCGCCAGCAGACCACCACGGACCTGACGCCAGAGCAGATCCACGCCATCGGTCTGCGTGAAGGCACGCGGCTGCGCGGTCAGATGGAAGCGGTGCAGGCGGAGGTGGGTTTCAAGGGCACGTTCAACCAGTTCGTGCAGCACCTCTACGGCGACGAACGCTACTTCCACAAGAGCCCGGAAGCGTTGCTGGCCGGCTACCGCGCCATTGCCAAGCGCCTGGACGCTGAACTGCCCAAGCTCTTTGCCGAGTTGCCGCGTGCACCCTACGGCGTGCAGGCCATGCCGGCGCACATGGGTGCGAACCGCGCCGAGTACTACAACGGCCCGGCGCTGGACGGCAGCCGCGCCGGTTTCTTCTTCGCCAACACGCTGGCCTGGCGCAAGCGGCCCGTCTGGGGCATGGAAACGCTGGTGGCCCACGAAGCCGTGCCCGGCCACCACCTGCAGATCGCACGGGCTTCTGAACTGCGCGGCCTGCCTTCCTTCCGCCGGGGCGGTTTCGGCTACACCGCGTTCAGCGAAGGCTGGGCCTTGTACGCGGAGACCTTGGGCTTTGATCTCGGCCTGTACACCGACCCGCTGTCGCGCTTCGGTCACCTGCAGTGGCAGGCCTTCCGTGCCGCGCGCCTGGTGGCGGACACGGGCATTCATGCGCTGGGCTGGCCGCGGCAACGCGCCATCGACTTCATGGTGGAGCGCACGGGGGTGGACCGCGAATTCGTGGAAGGCGAGGTTGACCGCTACACGTCGCAGCCCGGCCAGGCGCTGGCCTACATGATCGGCAAGCTCAAGTTCGACGAACTGCGTGACCGTGCCAAGGCCCGGCTGGGCGCGCGCTTTGACATCCGCCAGTTCCACAACGCGGTCCTCGACCACGGCGCGCTGCCGCTGGACACGCTGGACACCGTGGCCGATGAGTGGATCGCACAGCAACTGCTTGCCAACCCCCGCTGAGGAGAACCGCCCATGCGTCCAGAACACCTGTTGGCCCTGGACCAGGGCACGTCCAGCTCCCGCGCCGTCGTGTTCCACGCCAGCGGCCGCATCGTGGCCCTGGCGCAGCGTGAATTCCGCCAGATCTTTCCGCAGCCCGGCTGGGTGGAACACGACCCGCACGAGATCTGGGACACGCAGTTGGCCACCGCGCAAGAAGCACTGCAGAAGGCGGGCCTGACGGCGCGTGACATTGCCGCCATCGGCATCACCAACCAGCGCGAGACCACGCTGCTGTGGGATCGCCGCACCGGTGAGCCCGTGCACAACGCCATCGTCTGGCAGGACCGCCGCACCGAGCCGTTGTGTGCGCAGCTGCGCCAGCAGGAGGGCCTGGTGGACGAGGTGCGTGCCACCACGGGTCTGGTCATAGACCCCTACTTCAGCGGCACCAAGATCCGCTGGTTGCTGGACCATGTGAACGGCGCGCACATTGCCGCCGCGCAAGGGCAATTGGCCTTTGGCACCGTGGACAGCTGGCTGCTGTGGAAGCTGACGGGTGGGCAGGTGCATGCCACGGATGTCAGCAATGCGAGCCGGACCATGCTGTTCGACATCCGCCACAACCGCTGGGACCACGGCCTGCTGAAAGCCCTGCATGTGCCAGACAGCGTGCTGCCGCAGGTGTTCCCTTCATCGCATGTGTATGGCCAGACCTCGCTGCTCGGAGCGCCCATTCCCATTGCCGGCGTGGCCGGTGACCAGCAGGCGGCACTCTTTGGCCAGGCCTGCTTCAAGGCCGGCCAGGCGAAGAACACCTATGGCACCGGCTGCTTCATGCTGATGCACACCGGCGACGCCTTCAAGGTGTCGAAAAACGGGCTCATCACCACCGCCGCGGCGCAGACCGCGGCCACGCCGCAGTACGCGCTGGAAGGCAGCGTGTTCATAGGCGGCGCGGTGGTGCAGTGGCTGCGCGACGGCCTGAAGGCCATCAGCAGCAGCAGCGACGTGCAGGCGCTGGCCGAGAGCGTGCCCGACAGTGGCGGCGTGGTCTTCGTGCCCGCGTTCACCGGGTTGGGTGCGCCCTACTGGAATGCGGATGCGCGTGGCGCCATCCTGGGCCTGACACGCGGCAGCACCGTGGCCCACATTGCGCGCGCGGCGCTGGAAAGCATCGCCTTCCAGAGTGCGGCGCTG
>JANOAM010000103.1:0-4005 GCA_031411215.1 Betaproteobacteria bacterium | reverse complement strand
GCCATCAAGAAGACCGAAGCCGGCAACCAGTGGAACTACTACCAGGCCAAGAGCGGCAAGCAGAACCTGGCCGAACTGGCCATCGTGCTGGCGCCTGAAGACAAGCGCCAGGGCTACAAGGACGAGGTGGAGCGCTACAAGAAGGAAAAAGCCGAGATCAAGGTGGCGGCCGAGAAGCTGGAAGCGGACTCCAAGAGCTGGGACGACCAGTCTGAATCGCAGCTGCACAACCACCACCGCTGGGCCCAGGCCACCACCGCGCTGCAGATCGCCATCGCCTTGGCGGCCATCGCGCTGCTGACCGGCCGCAAGTGGCTGGAATACGGCATGTACGGCGTGGCCAGCCTGGGTGTGCTGTTGGGCGTGGCGGCGGCCCTGCACGTCTGACGGGCGCAAACCGCGGCACCTGCCGCGGGAGAGGCTTTGCTGGCGCCTTTGGTATACCGCTGCGCGCGGTGACGGCGGGTGACAATTGCACACTCACCGCAGGAGTCCCCATGCACAGCCTCCGTCCTCTCGCCGCCGCGCTGGCCTGCGCCGCCGCGTTGGCGGGCCTGGCCCCGCAGACCTCAGCGCTGGCGGCCACCCGGTCTGAAGCCAGCGCGCCCATGGTGGCCGAGCACCGCGTGGCGTTGATCATCGGCAATGCGAACTACAAGCAGTCGCCGCTGAAGAACCCGGTCAATGACGCGCGCGCCATGCGCGACAAGCTGCAGCGCATGGGCTTCCAGATCGTCTACTACGAGAACCTGCAGGTGAAGCAGGTGGGCAGCGTGCTGCGCGAATTCCGCACCGCCATCCGGCCCGGCAGCGTGGCGCTGTTCTTCTACGCCGGCCACGGCCTGCAGGTGCGTGGCGAAAACTACCTGCCCACGGTGGACGCCGAACTGGCCACCGAAGAAGACGTGCCCTACCAGGCGCTGAGCCTGTCGTCCGTGCTCAACGCCATGGAAGACAGCAAGGCCGGCGTCAACCTGGTGCTGCTGGACGCCTGCCGCAACAACCCCTTCCAGCGCAACTTCCGTTCGGCCCCGCAAGGCCTGGCGCGGGTGCAGGCGCCCAGCGGCACGCTGATCCACTACGCCACACGCCCGGGCAGCACGGCTGAAGACGGTTCCGGCAAACACGGTACCTACACCGAAGCGCTGCTGACGCAGATCGACGAGAAGGGCGTGCCCATCGAGACCAGCCTGAAGCGTGTGACCGTGCGCGTGCGCGAGGCCACCAAGGGCAAGCAGGAACCTTGGATGGAAGGCAGCCTGACGGGGGACTTCTACTTCGTGGTGAGCCCGGGCGCGACGGTGACGGTGCAGCCGGCGCCGCCACCCGGCACGTCGGACGAAGCCGCCTGGCAGGCGGCGGAGTCGGTGCGCAGCGCGCCGGCCTACCAGGCCTACCTGGCCGAATTCCCGCGTGGCCTGTACGCAGCCGCGGCGCGCATCAAGCTGGCAGGATTGGCGCCGGTGGCGGTGGCCCAGACGGCGCCCACACCAGCGCCTGCGGTGACGCGGCCCACGCCGGCAACGGTCCCCGCGCCCAAGCCCGTGCCCGTGCCTGTGCCTGTACCCGCTGCGGTGCCGGCGGCCACGGTGGCCGCCACCTCCGCCATCACCGCAGCACCCACTCCTGCCCAGGTGGAGGCCGACCAGCTGCGCTACTACGCGCTGCGCGAGATCAGCGCCGCACGCATCTACGGTGTGTCCTTCCAGATGGGTGCCGACCCCGACGAGCCCGGTGAAGACGGCCAGCCCGACCTCAGCGCATTGCCCAAACACGAGGTGAAGCCGGCCAATTTCGAGCTCACCTACTACGAGGTGCAGGTGGGCCACTGGAAGAAGTTTGCCGACGCCACCAAGTACCTGACCGAAGCCGAACGGCCCGGCTCCGACGGCTGCGCCGTGCCCGGCAAGGGTGGGCAGCTGGCTGCAAAGGCCGGCGTCAACTGGCGGTCGCCCGGCTACCCGCAGACCGACTACCACCCCGTGGTGTGTGTGAGCTTCAACGACGTGCAGGCCTACCTGCAATGGCTCAACAGCGGCGTCCCCAGCGCGACCAGCGGCAGCAAGGAACGCTACCGCCTGCCCAGCGAAGCCGAATGGGAATTCGCCGCGCGCGGCGGCACCACGTCCATCCGCCCCTGGAGCGAAACACCAGGCTTCTTCGGCCGCATCCTGGACAGCGCCCGCAGCAAGACCGAACAACCGCCCAGCCGCAGCTGCCGCTACGCCAACGTGGCCGACGAGGCGTTTGCCAAGCAGATGGAAGCCACCAGCGCCTTCAACTGCAAGGACAGCTACCCCTACGCCACCGGCGGCGGCTGGTTCGGCCGCAACAACTTCAGCCTGTACGACATGCTGGGCAACGCCGCCGAATGGGTGCAGGACTGCTGGAACCCCAACCACGAAGGTGCGCCCAACGACGGCAGTACGCGCAACAGCGGTGACTGCAACCGCCACGTGGTGCGCGGCGGCAGCTGGGCCAGTTCGCCGGCGCAAGTGCGTTCGGCGGCACGTGTCAGCCAGCCGTCGTCATACCGGGCGGCGGACCTGGGCTTCCGCATCGCGCGCACCTACGCTCCCTGACCGAAGCGCGGCGGGCACCGCGTTCTGACCAGCGCCTGCCCGCACAAGCCTGGTCCTAGGGGGTGCGTGCAGCCCTTTTTGCTCACTTTGCGGGATAGGGCCAGCACCCCCATGCCCGTATGGTCAGCCGCTCCTTCCAGGCTTGCAGGAGCCAGACATGAGCCAGCTGATCATCGACTACACCCTTGGCACGCTCACGCCCGCCAACCCCGACGCCACACTCCCGGCCACGGTCAACGGCTGCACCGTGGTGGCCGGGCCTGGGGCCACCACTTTGGGAAGTTATGCTCAGGCGCTGGACTTCGGCGCCGGTGCGTCGCTGACGGCGCAGTTGCCGGTGGCGGCACTCAACCGCGTGAAGTTCGCGGTGCGCACGGTCTTCAAGGTGGACATCAAGCCCGTGGCACGGCAGTCGCTGGTGTGCTCAGCCGCACTGCCGCTGCGCCTGGTCATCGAACCGGGCAGCGGCACGAGCGACTTCCATCTGGTGGCTGGCCTGACCCTGACCACGCCCAACGCGGGTCAGGCGTCCACGCAGTGGCTGATGGACCTGAAGCTGGGCACCTGGTACGCGGCCGACCTGGTCTATGACACCGACACGCTGGGTCTGTACGTTGACGGTGTGATCCGCTCCGTGCGCGCCTACCCTGCCGGCACGCTGGCGGGCGGCAGCGGCGACCTGCTGCGCGCGGGTGTGGCGGTGGACGGCATCAACGAACACTTCGTCGGCAGCATGGCCGCGCTGCAGGTGCATGCGGACATTCCCATAGCCCTGGAAGCGCAGGTGGACGAACGGCGCTCCCACCCGCAATGGTTCCTGACCTACAAGGAAGAGGACCTGCGGCCGCACCTGAACTTCGGCCCGCCGACAGCCACTTACCAATACGACCTGCCCAGCGGCGCGTGGGTCCAGCCCTTTGCCGCCGGCACGCTGATGTACGCCGACGCGGTGGGCCACGCCTTCGAACTGCACGGTGTGATCCGCGAGACCTACTGGGCCCTGCCCAACCGGGCTGAGCTGGGCTACCCCATCAGCGACGAAATGGACAGCGCACGGGCCGGCGGCCGCAAGAACCTCTTCAGCCGCGGTGGCCTGTACTGGTCGCGCGGCACGGGCGCGCGGACTGTCACCGCGCAGTTGTGGGTGGACTACGAGAGCCTGGGCGAGTCCGGCTTTCTGGGTTTTCCGCTGGCGGCAGCGGAGAGCATTCCCGGCGGCCTGCGCCAGCGCTTCCAGGGCGGGAACATGTACCACCGCGCGGGCCAGCCGCGGGCCTTCGAGGTACACGGCGCCATCCTGGGCCGCTTCCTGGCTGTAGGTGAAGTCTCGGCCTGGGGCTACCCGGTGGGCAACGAAGGCAATCTGCTCAGCGGCACCCAGGTCATCGGCCGCAGCAGCGAATTCGAAGCTGTCACCTGCTAC
>JANOAM010000102.1:0-2625 GCA_031411215.1 Betaproteobacteria bacterium | reverse complement strand
ACTGCTTGTATTGCTCGGGATCTGTGATGTGCATCTCGACGATGATGTACGCAGGGCTGCTCACGATCGGTTCCTTCAGCAGGAGAAGTCGTTTTCCAGCAGAGGCTGCTGCTTGATCACCCGGTCCAGCGCCACCAGCTGTTCCAGCAGCGCCTTCATGTGCTTCAGCGGCACGGCGTTCGGGCCATCGCTCAGGGCATTCGCCGGGTCGGGATGCGTTTCCATGAAGAGGCCGGCGACGCCGACCGCGACCGCCGCACGCGACAGCACGGGCACGAATTCGCGTTGGCCGCCGCTGCTGGTGCCCTGGCCACCCGGCAACTGCACGCTGTGGGTGGCGTCGAAGACCACTGGCGCGCCAGTCTCTCGCATGATGGCCAGCGAACGCATGTCGCTCACCAGGTTGTTGTAGCCAAAGCTGGCGCCACGCTCGCAGGCCATGAACACATCGTCCGGCAGGCCCTTTTCGCGCGCCGCGGCGCGGGCCTTCTCGATGACATTCTTCATGTCTCCAGGCGCCAGGAACTGGCCCTTCTTGATGTTCACCGGCTTGCCGCTTTGTGCCACCGCGCGGATGAAGTCGGTCTGCCGGCACAGGAAGGCGGGCGTCTGCAGCACGTCCACCACGGCAGCTACGGCAGCGATCTGCGACTCGTCGTGCACGTCCGTCAGCAGCGGCACGTTCAGCTCACGTGCGACCTTGGCCAGGATCTCCAGGCCCTTCTCCAGGCCGGGGCCGCGAAAGGTGGTGCCGCTGCTGCGGTTGGCCTTGTCAAAGCTGCTCTTGAAGATGAACGGGATGCCCAGGGCGCTGGTGATTTCCTTCAAGTGCCCGGCCACGTCCATCTGCAGCTGTTCACTTTCAACGACACAGGGGCCGCTGATCAGAAAAAAAGGCTTGTCGAGTCCAACCTCATGCCCACACAGCTTCATGCCGCCGCCTTGGCAATCGCCTGTTCACCTTCACGCCGCGCATGCTGGTCCAGCGCCGCTTTCACATAACTGGTGAAAAGAGGGTGTCCGCCCCAGGGTGTGCTCTTGAATTCCGGGTGGAACTGCACGCCCATGAACCAGGGGTGCTGGTCTCGTGGCAGCTCCACGATCTCGGTCAGTTTTTCGGTCTGCGTCAGCGCGCTGATCACCAGGCCGGCGGCCTGCAGCCGGTCCAGGTAGTTCACGTTGGCTTCATACCGGTGGCGGTGACGTTCGGAGACCACCGGGCCGTAGATCTGATACGCCAACGTGCCAGCCTTCACGTCGGAGCTTTGTGCACCCAGGCGCATGGTGCCGCCCAGGTCTGAAGACGCGTTGCGCTTCTGGATGCTGCCGTCGCGGTCTTTCCACTCTTCGATCAGCGCAATGACCGGGTGCGCGCAGCCGGGCTCGAATTCCGTGCTGTTGGCGTCCTGCAAGCCGGCCACGTGGCGCGCGTAGTCAATGGTGGCCACCTGCATGCCCAGGCAGATGCCCAGGTAGGGGATGCGCTGTTCGCGGGCGTACTGCGCGGCGACGATCTTGCCTTCGATGCCACGCTTGCCAAAGCCGCCCGGCACCAGGATGGCGTCAAACGCAGACAACTGACCAGCGGTTTCAGGCGTCAGCGACTCCGCGTCCACGTAGTCGATCTGCACCTTGGCATGGTTGTGGATGCCGGCGTGGCGCAGCGCCTCGTTGAGCGACTTGTAGCTGTCGGACAGGTCGGTGTACTTGCCGCACATGGCGATCTTCACCGTGGCGGCCGGATGTTCCACTTCATGCACCAGCGAGTCCCAGCGCTTCAGGTCCGCGGGCCTGGTCAGCAGCTGCAGCTTCATGCAGATCAGCTCGTCCAGGCCCTGTTCGTGCAGCAGGCGCGGCACCTTGTAGATGGAGTCCACGTCGGGCATGGAAATCACGCCGTGCAGCGGCACGTTGGTGAAGAGGCTGATCTTCTCGCGCTCGTCGTCTGGGATGGTGCGGTCGGCGCGGCACAGCAGCACGTCGGGCTGGATGCCGATCTCGCGCATCTTCTGCACCGTGTGCTGCGTGGGCTTGGTCTTCAGCTCACCCGCGGCGGCAATGAATGGGACATAGGTCAGGTGCACGAAGGCGCTGTTGCTGGGCCCGGACTTCAGGCTCATCTGGCGAACGGCTTCCAGGAAGGGCAGGCTTTCGATGTCACCCACCGTGCCGCCGATTTCCACGATGGCCACGTCCACTGGCGCCGCCGTGGCGCCGCGCATCACGAAGTCCTGGATCTCGTTGGTGACGTGCGGGATGACCTGCACCGTCTTGCCGAGGTAGTCGCCCCGGCGCTCCTTCTCCAGCACGGTCTTGTAGATCTGGCCCGCGGTGAAGTTGTTGGCCTTCTTCATCCGTGTGGTGATGAAGCGCTCGTAGTGGCCCAGGTCCAGGTCGGTCTCGGCACCGTCTTCGGTGACGAAGACTTCGCCGTGCTGGAAGGGGCTCATGGTCCCCGGGTCCACGTTGAGGTACGGGTCCAGCTTGATGAGGGTGACCTTGAGGCCGCGCGACTCCAGAATGGCCGCGAGAGACGCGGCGGCGATGCCCTTGCCTAGCGAGGACACCACGCCGCCGGTGACGAACACGAACTTGGTCATTGCATGCAGCACCGGCGTGGCTGCG
>JANOAM010000101.1:0-2708 GCA_031411215.1 Betaproteobacteria bacterium | reverse complement strand
CTGCCGACCTGTTCCCGCCTGGCCGCGCCGCGCTGGTCGTCTGCAACCCGCCCTGGTTGCCCGCACGGCCCGGCGCGGCTATCGAGCGTGCGGTGTACGACGAAGACAGCCGCATGCTGCGCGGCTTTCTGGCTGGCTTGGCCGAACATCTGCTGCCGGGTGGTGAAGGCTGGCTGGTCCTGTCCGACCTGGCCGAGCGCCTGGGCCTGCGCACACGCGAGCAACTGCAGGGCTGGATTCAGGCCGCGGGTTTGCAGGTGCTGGGCCGCATCGACACCGGGCCCACGCACCGCAAGGCGGCGGACGCGGAAGACCCGCTGCACGCCGCGCGTGCGGCCGAAGTCACCTCACTTTGGCGCCTAGGCGTTGCAGCATGAAAACACCCACCGAACTGGCCCTGCGCGGCGACCACATCACCCTGGACGCCTTGCTCAAAGCCACGGGCCTGGCCGGCAGCGGCGGTGAAGCCAAGATGCTGATCGGCGAGGGTGCTGTGCGCGTCAACGGTGAGGTCGACACCCGCCGCGGCCGCAAGCTGCGTGTGGGCGATGTGGTGGTGACGGGTGCGGCCCAGGTCCGCGTCGTCGCGGGCGGCTGATCAGCGCAGTAAGGTCAAAGCAGGAAGGCCACCGCCGCCACGGCCGTGGGCAGCAGGGCGCCGGTGAACAGGCCCAGTGCGCCGATGGCACCGTCCTCAAAACCGCCCTTGAGCAGCGCCGCACCCGCGGGGTTGGGTGCGTTGGCGATCACCGTCAGCCCGCCTCCCGCCACCGCGCCGGCCACCAGCATGTACTGCGCCGGCGCGCTGATGCCTTCGATCAGTGAACCCAGGTAGGTCAGCGCGGCGTTGTCGGTCAGCGCCGTCAACCCCAGCGCACCGAAGAACAAAGCCGTGGGTTGCAGCCCGGAGACGATGGGCTGCAGCCACCATTGCTGCAGGCCACCCAGCACCACCAGCCCGGCCAGGAAGAAGGCCACCAGCAGCGCTTCCTTGATGACCAGCGGCGACTGGTGCCGTTCATAGGCTTGCGCATAACCCAGGAACAGCAGGAACAGGCCCAGGAAGACAACCGGGTGGTGCGCAAACACGACCACTGCGGTCAGGAAGGCCATGTGCACGGCGATCACCACCAGCGGCACGCGCCTGGGCGGGACAGCCTCGGGATCAGCCGCGGGTTCCACCAGGTGCTGGCGCAGGAACCAGGTCATCAGCGTGGCGTTGACCAGCACGGCCAGCGCCGCACGCCAGCCGAAGGTGGCGGCCATGAAGCGGCTGTCCCATTGCCAGGCCTGCGCCACCATCAGCACCGGCGGCGCGGCAAAGGACGTGAGCGTGCCGCCTATGGAGATGTTGACGAAGAGCACACCCAAAGCGGCGTACTTGAGCCGTTCCGGCATGCCCGGGCGGAAGACCAGCGGCGCCAGCAGCAGTGCCGCCAGCGTCATGGCCGCAGGCTCGGTCACCAGGGACCCCACCAGCGGCACGGCGGCCAGGCTCAGCCAGGTGCGCGCCACCGGTGCGGCAACAGGCAGCAGGCGCGCGACTGAGGCCACGGCCGCCTGCAGCGCCTGCAGGATGGGCCTGGACGCGGCCACCACCATGATCACGAAGACAAACAGCGGCTCCGTGTACTGGCGGCTTTCGACATAGGCCAAAGCCTTGGCGCCGCTGTCCAGCAGCGCCATCAACAGCACCAGCAGCACGGCCCAGAAGCCGAACACGACTTCCACCTCGCCCAGCAAATGCCAGAGGCCCGCATGCCGCGGCTGGCGGTGCGCCAGGCGTTCGAAGAAGCGCGTGCTGAAGGTGTGGACCAGCGCCAGGGCGAAGATGACGGCGGCGAGGATGTCGGTGCTCAAGGTCGCCCAAGTCTACGGGCAGCCCTTGTCCAGTCCGGTCAGGACTTGGTCGCCATCCCCAGCCGTTCAATGGTCGCTTTTTCAGCCGCGAAGGACTCGCGCGCGAACCTGGTGTAGTCCTCGGTGTTCATGTAGATCACCGTCTGGTCGTACTTGTCGAAGCTGGCCAGCACGGCCGGGTCGTCCAGCGTCTTCTTGAAGGCGTCGTGCAGGGTGCGCGTGAGGCCCGCGTCCATGCCCTTGGGCCCGCAAACGCCGAAGGGTGAGTCGCTGACGGTTTTGTAGCCCAGTTCGTCCAGCGTGGGCACGGTGGGCCAGCGTTTGGTGCGCTTGCTGCCGTAGGTGGCGATCAGGCGCAGCTTGCCGCTGTCCACATGCGGCGCCCAGCCCGTGGCGTCGCTGGCGGCCATGGTGTGGCCACCCAGGATGGCCTGCATGTTGTCGGCATTGCCCTTGAAGGGCACATGCGTCAGCTTGATGCCGGCACGCTGCGCGAATTCCTCCACCGCCAGGTGCGGGCTGGTGCCAATGCCGGTGCTGCCATAGGTGAACTTCTCCGGGTTGGCCTTGGCGTAGGCCACCAGGTCGGCCACGCTCTGGACCGGGCCGCTGGCGGGCACGACCAGACCGAAGGTGTAGCCGGTGAGGCAGGCGATCCAGGTGAAGTCCTTGAGCGTGTCGAACTGCGTCTTCTGCATGTGCGGGATGCGGAACACGCCATGCGGCAACTGGCTCAGCGTGTAGCCATCGGGCTTGGCGTTGACCAGTTCGATGGCGCCCAGCATGCCACCGGCGCCGGGCTTGTTGTCGACGATGATGGTCTGGCCCAGCGTCTTGGCCGCGCTCTC
>JANOAM010000100.1:0-4893 GCA_031411215.1 Betaproteobacteria bacterium | reverse complement strand
CAGGCTGGCGGCGTCTCCCAGGCCGGTGACGGCTTCGAAGGTGGCGCTGGGTGCGTAGAGGTTGGCCTGGGCGATTTCTTCAACCAAGCCCACCACCTGCACGCGGGTCTCGCGTTCGCGGCAGTGCAAGCTCAGGCTCTGACCCAACCGGAACTGCGGCAGGCGGTCGGCCAGGGCGCGGCTGATGAGCACCTCGTCACCGGCACGGTCGGCGGGTGCCCGGCCCTGCACCACACGCAGCCGGAACAGCGGCGACGACGGTGGATAGCCGAGCAGCGGTGCGCGTGAGCCCTCGCCCGCAGTCCCTACCGTCACGCCGGCCCGCCGCCAGGCCTCGGCCAGCGCCACGCCCGGCTGGCCACGCGCAATGGCCTGCAGCGTGGCCGCCGGCGCCGGGCGTTGCAGCACCAGTTCCAGGTCGTGGCCCTGCTGCTCCAGGCTGTGGTCGATCACCTGCATCAGGCTCTCGTAGTTGCTGTGCGTGGTCAGCAGCAAGGCGCCGCCGCTGCCCAGCGCCAGCAGGATCACGGCCAGCCGCCAGGGCCGGCGAAAGCTGTTGCGCAGGGCTAACGTCCAATGCTGGTGGCCCGGCTGGCGCAGCCGCGGGGCACGCCAGCGGCCCGCGCCCGTGGGTGGCACGACACCGGCGTCGTGGATGGCCTGGCGCGGTGTCATGCGCGCGGCGCGCAGGATGGGCAGCGCCACAGCCAGCAGCGGCAGGCCCAGGGCCAGCGCCAGTTCCAGGCCACGCAGGCCGGCAGGCACGCCGGCATTGGCGACGTCGATGTTCAGCGACAGGGCGTAGAAGCCCACCAGCAGGCGGCCCAGCAGCGCCCCCAGCGGCAGCGCCAGCGCGGCCGCCACCAGCACCAGCGGCGCACCCAGCGCCAGGTACTGCAAGGCGATCTGGTGGCTGCGCGCGCCCAAGGTCTTCAGGATGCCCACCACGCGCACCTCGCGTTTCATCCACAGCGACACCATGTAGGCGGCCCAGGCCGCACTGCTGGTGTAGGCCAGTGCCGACAGCGCACCGAAGACGCGCAGCAGGGCCGTCATCAGCAGCGCGTGCGGGTGGCCGGTGGGCAGCACTTCCACGCGCAGCACGTCGCGGCCGGCCGTCTTGGCCGCCTCGGCCAGCTGCCGGCCCAACGTGGCAGCGTCGCCCGGGCCCGCAGCGGGGTCCATCTGCACCAGCAACTGATCGGGTTCGGCCTTCCGCTGCAGGCGCTCGGCCAGGCTGTTGCTGGCGTACGCGTAGAGCATTCGCTCCTGCGTGCTGGGTGCCACACCGGGGTCATGCAGGTAGCCGGCCAGCGGCACTTCGACGGTGCCGCCGCTGGGTGTGCGCAGGCGCAGCAAGTCGCCGGGCCGCAGGCCCAACAGCGTCTGACCAGACTGTTCAATCCACACACCCGCGTCAGCCGCGGCTCGACCGTCTTCATGGCGGTGGACCCGGCCCAGCTTCATGGCCAGCGGGTCGCGCACCAGGCTCAGCCGCGCCGGATACTCCGCACCCGCTGTACCGCCGATGCGGGTGTAGGTGATGCGCCGCGCATCGACCGCACGCACGCCGGGCTGGGCGGCGACCTGTGCCAACAGCGGTTCATCGACGGCATCGAACCACAGCGCGATCTCGGGCGCCACGGCGCCGCTGAAACTGGCCGCGATTTCACGTCGCAGCACCGCTTGTGCATCCAGCGTCGCGACGACACCGGCCGCACCCAGCACCAGCACCACGCCGATCAGCGCGATCTGGATGCGGTAGGCACGCCAGTCGGCCTGCACCTTGCGCCAGCGCATGTTCATGAGACGGTGACTCCTTGTGCGCTGCGCTCGTCGGCAGCTATCAAGCCGTCCTTCAAACGCAGCACACGCTGGGCGCCCGCGGCAAGCGCTGCATCGTGGGTCACGATCAGCAGCGTCTTGCCTTCGTGCGCCAGGTCCTGGAACAGCCGGGCGATGTCGCTTGCCGTTTCACTGTCCAGGTTGCCGGTGGGTTCATCGGCCAGCAGCAGCGGCGGATCGTTGGCCAGGGCACGTGCAATGGCGGCGCGCTGCTGCTGGCCACCGGACAGCATGGCCGGCAGCTTGCCCGCCTGGTCTGCAATGCCGACGCGTGCCAGCAAATCGGTGGCCCGCGCGCGCCGCGTCGCGGTGGGTACCTTGCCGACCAGGTCCATGGCCAGCAGGAGGTTTTCCAGCACCGTCAGCGTGGGCAGCAGCTGGAAGAACTGGAAGACCACGCCCACGTTCGGGCCGCGCCAGCGTGCCAGGGCGTTTTCGCTCAGCTTGGCGGGGTCGGTACCAGCGACACGCACGCGGCCCGAAGTGGCACGGTCCAGCCCCGCCAGCAGGTTCAGCAGCGTGGACTTGCCGCTGCCCGACTTGCCCAGCACGGCCACATGTTCACCCGCGTTGATGCAAAGGCTCAGCCCCCTGAGCGCCGCATGCGACTGGCCACCGCGCAACGTGTACACACGCTCGACGGACTCGAGTTCAACGATGTTCGCGCTCATCCGTTGGGGCCTTGGCGCCTGAGCTGCAGCATGGACTTGCCGTCGCGGACCATGATGGCCAACAGCGTGAGCGCCAACCGCCGCGGCAGGACGATGCGGTGCGCCTGTGGTGAGCCCATCGTTGGCATGCGATGCTCCGTGCAAGATGAAGGCGCGAAGGATAGGGCTGCGCTGCGCGGGATCAGGGCGCCGTGCGACCGGCGACGGCATCAGGGGCATCAGTGGCCGTCGGCACGCCGCCAGACAGGCTGGCAGCTCTGTTCAGGCCTGCAGTGGACTGGCCTCGTAACCGGCCTCCAGCAAGGCCGCGGCGATGTCTTCGACCGCGATCATGGCCGTGTGGCTGACCCAGGCCTGGCGGCGCACCAGGTCGACGTCGGCCTGGTTGACGCAGGGCAGGTCCTGCAGTTCGAACATCACCGCGTCCGCGTCGTCCTGGGTCAGCAGACCGGGTATGTCAAAGGTGGTTTCCGGCATGGCGGGTCCTTGGTCTGCACTCAGGCGGCGCGGCGCACGAAGCCGGCCGAGGCCTGCATCAGCTGGCGCGTGTAGTCCGTGGCCACACGTGCGGCGGCCAGGTCAGCCGCGGCCACCTGCTCCACGGCACGCCCGCGCTGCATCACCATCAGGCGGCTGCACAAGTGCGTCACCACGGCCAGGTCGTGGCTGACCATCACGAAGCTCAGGCCGCGCTGGCCGCGCAGGGATTCCAGCAGGTTCAGCACCTCGGCCTGCACCGACGCGTCCAGTGCCGACGTGGGTTCGTCCAGCAGCAGCACCTGCGGCTCCAGGATCAGCGCACGCGCAATCGCCACACGCTGGCGCTGGCCACCGCTCAGCTGGTGCGGGTAGCGAAAGCGGAACGCACTGCCCAGCCCCACTTCATCGAGCGCCCTTTCAATGCGTTGCTGCGCATTCGCTTGTCCAGCCCCCATGCCGTGGATGGCCAACGGCTCGGCCAGGATGCGGTCCACGGTCTGGCGCGGGTGCAGGCTGCCATACGGGTCCTGAAAGACCATCTGCACCTGGCGGCGGAAGGCCTTGCTGCCGACATCCGGCAAGGCGCCTTCGCCCGCGAGCTTGATCTGCCCAGATGCGCGTCGAGCCAAGCCGCAGATGGCACGCAGCACCGTGCTCTTGCCACTGCCGCTTTCGCCCACGATGCCGAAGCTCTCACCGGGCGCGACGCTGAAGCTGACCCCGTCGACGGCGGTGAAGCCGTCGAACACCACGCTCAGGTCCTGAACGCTGAGGCCGATCACACCGGCTCCCCGGCCCATTCCGGGCGGCGGTCCAGCGTCGGCAGCGGGTGGCGCGTGGCGCCCAGCTCAGGCAGGCAGTTGAGCAGGCCGCGTGTGTACGGGTGTTGCGCTTGATGCAGGTCGGTCGCGGCGATCTCTTCCACCACACGCCCGGCGTACATCACCAGCACCCGGTCACAGAAGCTCTTCACCAGCCGCAGGTCGTGCGACACGAAGATGAGGCCCATGCCCCGTTCTGCCACCAGTTTGTCCAGGATCCCGAGCACCTGCAACTGCACCGTCACGTCCAGTGCCGACGTGGGCTCGTCGGCAATCAGCAGTTCAGGCCCCGCGATCAGCATCATCGCGATCATCGCGCGCTGGCCCATGCCGCCGCTCACTTCGTGGGGGTAAAGCTTCATCACCCGTGCCGGGTCCTCAATGCCGACGGCGGCCAGCGCTGCGGCGACCTGTTCGCGCGCCGCTGCACGCGAACACGGGCGATGCGTCTGCAGCGTCTCGGCGATTTGCGCGCCTATGCTCATCACAGGGTCCAGCGAATACTTGGGGTCCTGCAGCACCATGGCGATGCGACCGCCACGCAGCGCGCGGCGTTGGGCGGGTGGGCAGCTCAGCAAGTCGATGCCGTCGAAGTTCAGCGTCTTCGCAGTCACCACACCGCCCGGCGCGGCAAGGCCCAGGATGGCGCGCCCGGTCTGGCTCTTGCCACTGCCCGACTCGCCCACGATCCCCAGCCGTTCGCGGCCCAGCGAGAAACTCACGCCGCGCACGACTTCCGTCAGGGCGCCTTCGCGCGTGGGGTAGGCCACACGCAGGTCGTTCACGGTCAACAGCGGCTGGCTCACTGCTTTAGCTCCAGTGGCGGGACGAGGCCAACGGGTACCGGGCTCCGCTCATATCCCCCGGGCCCGGCTGCGCCGGACCCTCCTCCTTTACTTCGCTGCGCCCGGTACGCATTGCCCTCGTCCATCCACCCTTGCAGCACGCCACCAACTGGCGCACCACCACTGGTGAGTGAGCGGGCGATTGGGGTGCCCCGCGGAGCGAAGTAAAGGAGGAGGCCCGGCTTGCGCAGCAAGCTTTCAAACGAGGCGCAAGCCCTCGTTTTTCAAAGG
>JANOAM010000099.1:0-5039 GCA_031411215.1 Betaproteobacteria bacterium | reverse complement strand
TCAAGCACGGCGTGCGCAAGATCAACATCGACACCGACATCCGCCTGGCCATGACTGGCGCCGTGCGCAAGTTCCTGGCCGAGAACCCGGACAAGTTCGACGCACGCGAATGGCTCAAGCCGGCGCGCGAAGCGGCCTACCAGGTGTGCAAGCAGCGCTACCTGGAATTCGGCTGCGAAGGGCAGGCACCCAAGATCAAGCCGCTGACCATGAACGATGTGGCCGGGCTGTACGCGCAAGGCAAGCTGGCGCAGGTGGTCCAGTAAGCGCGCAGCGCTTCACCCAAAAGACGAAGGGCCGCTGTTGCGGCCCTTTTTTGTTGGGTTGGCGTGTTCAGCCGAGCAAGGCCTTTGTCGTCGCGTCCAGCCGGTGGTTCTGCGGGCCCCGGTGCGCAATCTTCAGCGCGCCCAGGTGGTTGCCCAATTCAGCACAGCGTTGCAGCGACCAGCCGCGCTCCAGGCCGTACAGCAGGGCTGCACGGAAGGCGTCACCGCAGCCCGTCGGGTCCACCACTTCATGGGCCGGCACGCCAGGCACGTGCGCGCGCTGGCCGTTCTGCCACAGGTCGCAGCCCTGTTCAGCCAGGGTAACCACCACGCCTTTGATGTTGGCGCGCTCGCTCCACTGCTGCGGTGTCTGCCCGGTGCGTTCCTGCAGCATGCGGGCTTCGTAGTCGTTGACGGCCACCCAGCTGGCGATGTTCAGGATGCTGCGGTGTTCGTCGTTGTTGAACTGCGGCAGCTGCTGGCCCGGGTCGAAGATGAAAGGCACGCCGGCGTCGTGCATCTGGCGGGCGTGGGACCACATCGCGACACGGCCGTCAGGCGCGATGAGGCCGATGGCCAAGTCACTGCGCACGCTGCGCGGCGGCACGGCCATCTGGTGAGCGTGGCTCATGGCACCGGGGTGGAAGGCCGTGATCTGGTTGTTGTCACGGTCTGTGGTGATGTGGCACTGGGCGGTGTGCAGTTCGGTGTCGCGGTGCACCAGCGACGAATCCGCCCCCCAGGAGTCGACGCGGGCCAGGTACTCGGCACCGTCGACACCCAGTGCGCCCAGGACCACGGGCTTGCCGCCCAGCAGGTGCAGGTTGTAGGCGATGTTGCCGGCGCAGCCGCCGAACTCGCGGCGCAGGGTGGGCACCAGGAAGCTGACGTTCAGGATGTGCACCTGGTCCGGCAGGATCTGGTCGGCAAAGCGCCCCGGAAACGTGGTGATGGTGTCAAAGGCGAGGGATCCGCAGATCAACGCGGGCATGGCAGCTCCGTGGCAGCAGCGCACGTGGGCCGCAGGGGCCCGACGCGCAGGGTCAGGGGTGGGTCAGGGGTAGAACAGTTCGATGGTGTAGCCGGCAAACGGCTGGGCAGCCGCTTCGCCCTGGGCCTGCAGCGTGCCTTGCACACCCAGTTCCTGGCCGGCCGCGATTGTCGCCTGGGTTGTGCCCAGTTCGGCCAGCTTCAGCACCTTGCGCGATATCACGCGGCCCTGGGCGTCGGTCAGCGTGACATCCAGCGCAGGCAAGGCCAGGGCCATGCCGGCGCGGTTGCGCAGCGCCACCTGCAGGCGGTAGAGGCTGGACTTCTCCACCCGCACCAGCCCGCTGCTTTCCACGGACAGGCTTTCGATGGAGCGCGCCGCTTCCACACGGCAGCCCAGGGCCGCGCAGGCGTCTTCCATCAGCGGGCGCACACCGGGGTAGCGCGCGGCCACCACGTCGCGGTATTCGTAGCCGGCCTGGCCCAGAAGACCCAATAGGCCCAGGGCCGCCAGCGCCAGCAGCAGCGCCCGCATGCGTGGCGTGCGCCAACGCGCGGCACGGTTGGCGCTGAGCACGAAAGACGGTGCGTCGCCAACCGACGGACCGGCGATGTCATCCGGCGCCCGGTGGCTGGACTCCGGGGGGCGGGCGATGGCCTGGAAGTTCGTACGGCGGTCGTTCTGAGGGGCCGGTTCCGGCGCTTGAGGCGTATCGGGTGGCTTGGGCGTGGCGTGAGCGATTTCCAGTTCGGCCTCTGCACCGTAAGCGCCCGGGCCGTCACCCACGAGGCTGGCGCCGCCTGGGTCCAGTTCCAGGCCACCACCGTGGCGCTCACCGGTTTCCAGGTCGACCAGTTCTTCCAGCGCGTTGAAGACCTCGCTGCAGCGCCCGCAGCGCACGTAGCCACCCGAGACCCGCAACTGGTCGGGCACGACGCGGAAGGTCGTGCCGCAGGCGGTGCAACGGGTGGCCAGTCCGGTGGCCATCAGCCGACCCCTGCGGCCCCGCCGGCTTTGCGGCCGGTCATCAGGATCCAGCCATCTTCCTGGTCGGCCACGGCCATGGTTATCCAGGGCGCGTAGGCGGCCGTGATGTCAGCGGCCTGGCGTTCCAGGATGCCCGCCAGCACCAGCCAGCCGCCGGGCGCCACATGGCCGCTGAGCAGCGGTGCCAGCAACTTCAGCGGCGTGGCCAGGATGTTGGCCAGCACGGTGCCGTACAGGCCCGTGGCGCCGTCCGGCAGTGCGGCGCGCAGAGCCACGCCGTTGGCATGCGCGTTGTCTTTGGTGGACTGCACGGCCGCGGGGTCGATGTCCACAGCGTCTATGGATTGCGCCCCCATCAGCGCCGCACCAATGGCCAGAATGCCGCTTCCGCAGCCGTAGTCCAGTACACGGCTCAGGTCGGCGGTGGGTGGCCGCTGCGCCAGCCAGCGCAGGCACATGCCGGTGGTCGGGTGGGTGCCGGTGCCGAAGGCCAAGCCCGGGTCCAGGCGGATGATCTGTTTCGCTGCGGCCGGCGGTTCATGCCAGCTGGGCACGACCCAGAAGGTGGGCGTGATGGGTACTGGCGCGAACTGGCTTTGGGTGAGGCGCACCCAGTCCTGGTCGGCCATCACCTCCATGCTCTGCACGTGCAGGTCTTGGGCCCACGCCTGCGCCAGCAGCAGGGTCGCGGCCTTCTCGGCAGCGGCTTCGGTTTCGAACAACGCCTTCAGCGTGCTGCGGTCCCAGCCGGCCGCGGGTGCGGGCATGCCGGGTTCGCCGAAGAGGGCCTTCTCGCCGTCCGTTCCGGCATCGGCGTCTTCCACTGACACCGACAGCGCGTCCAGATCATCCATGAGCGCGTCGGACACCGGTTCCACCAGCGCCTGGGGGGCGCGCAGGACGAGTTCGTACATGAAGCCAGTCTAGCGGCGATGGGCGCTCATCCAGCCTTCCAGGTAGTGGATGGTGGTGCCGCCTTCGATGAACTTGGCGTCGGCCATCAGCTCGCGGTGCAGCGGGATGTTGGTCTGAATACCTTCCACCACTGTTTCCAGCAGCGCAGTGCGCATGCGCGCCATGGCCTGTTCCCGTGTGTCGCCGTGGCAGATGATCTTGCCGATCATGCTGTCGTAGTGGGGTGGCACGAAGTAGTTGGTGTAGACGTGTGAGTCGACGCGCACACCCGGGCCACCGGGCGCGTGCCAGGTGGTGATGCGGCCAGGGCTGGGCGTGAACTTGTAGGGGTCTTCGGCGTTGATGCGGCACTCGATGGCGTGGCCGCGCATCTCGATGTTGCGCTGGGTGAAGGGCAGCTTCTCGCCCGCCGCGACACGGATCTGCTGCTGCACGATGTCGATGCCGGTGACCAGTTCCGTCACCGGGTGCTCCACCTGCACACGCGTGTTCATCTCGATGAAGAAGAACTCGCCGTCTTCGTACAGGAATTCAAAGGTGCCCGCGCCGCGGTAGCCGATCTTCTTGCAGGCGGCGGCGCAGCGTTCGCCTATCTTCTCGATGACCCGGCGCGGGATGCCAGGCGCCGGCGCTTCTTCAATGATCTTCTGGTGACGGCGCTGCATGGAGCAGTCGCGCTCACCCAGCCACACCGCGTTCTTGAAGCTGTCGGCCAGGATCTGGATCTCGATGTGCCGCGGGTGCTCCAGGAATTTTTCCATGTAGACCTGCGGGTTGCCGAAGGCCGCACCGGCCTCGGCGCGGGTGGTCTGCACGGCGTGGATCAGCGCAGCTTCGGTGTGCACCACACGCATGCCGCGCCCGCCACCACCGCCCGCGGCCTTGATGATCACCGGGTAGCCGATGGTGCGGGCTATCTTGATGATCTCCTTCGGGTCGTCCGGCAGGGCGCCTTCGGAGCCGGGTACGCAGGGCACGCCGCTCTTGATCATGGCCTGCTTGGCGCTGACCTTGTCGCCCATCATGCGGATGCTCTCGGGCGTGGGCCCGATGAAGACAAAACCGCTGCGCTCCACCCGTTCGGCGAAGTTGGCGTTTTCACTGAGGAAGCCGTAGCCGGGGTGGATGGCCTCGGCGTCCGTCACCTCCGCAGTGGAGATGATGGCCGGCATGTTGAGGTAGCTCTGGCTGCTTGCCGCCGGGCCAATGCACACCGCCTCGTCGGCCAGCTTGACGTACTTGGCCTCGCGGTCGGCCTCTGAATAGACGACGACGGACTTGATGCCCATCTCTCGGCACGCCCGCTGAATGCGCAGGGCAATCTCCCCGCGGTTGGCGATCAGGATCTTCTTGAACAAGGCGCGCTCGCTTATTCCACGATGAACAGCGGTTGGCCGAATTCGACCGCCTGCCCGTTCTCGCACAGGATGCGCAGGATCTTGCCGTCGCAGTCGGATTCGATCTCGTTCATGATCTTCATGGCTTCGATGATGCAGGCTGCCTGGCCCGTCTTCACCGTGTCACCGACTTCCATGAAGGGCTTGGCGCCCGGGCTGGCGGCCCGGTAGAAGGTGCCGACCATGGGCGACTTGATGACCTTGCCCTCCGGCTCGGCCGGGGCCTCCACCGCGGCCGGAGCGGCCGCTGCGCCAGGCGCCACGGCCACCGGAGCCATCTGGGGAGCGACCATGTAGGCCGGCGCGCTGGCCTTGACGATGCGCACCTTGCCTTCGGCTTCGGTGATTTCGAGTTCGGAGATGTTCGACTCGGATACCAGGTCGATCAGCGTTTTCAGTTTTCTCAGGTCCATGGGGGCTGGGTCCTCTTTGGATTTCTTGGGATTTCAGGTGCGCGCCGTCGTGCGCAGCGACAGCACATGG
>JANOAM010000098.1:0-9443 GCA_031411215.1 Betaproteobacteria bacterium | reverse complement strand
TGGCGCGCCACGGCAACCCCTACCCGCGTGGCGACCTGCGCCATGCCACCACCTTTGACGAGCAGGAAGCTGACGTGTTGGCGGTGACGCTGGACCAGGTCAAGGCCTTCCAGCGCCGCTTTTACAGCGCGCAGCAAGGCCAGTTCACCGCCGTGGGTGACATGGACGTGGTGGCAGTGCGCAAGGCCCTCGACAGCGCCCTGGGCGACTGGGCGGCGCCCGCCGCCGGCCCGCTGCTCTTCGTGCGCTTGCCGCAGCCCCTGGTGCCGGTGCCGCCTGCGCGTTTTGTGGAACTGACACCCGACAAGGCCAACGCCAACCTGCGGGGCCAGCTGAGCCTGCCCATTTCCGACCGCCATGCGGACTACCCGGCCTTGGCGCTGGCCAACCACCTGTTCGGCTTCGGCGCCAATTCACGCCTGATGCAGCGCATCCGCGAAAAGGACGGCCTCAGCTACGACGTGCGCTCGGTGATGAGCTGGAGCGCGATCGAGGACAACAGCACCTGGGATGTCAGCGCCATCTTTGCGCCACAGAACCAGGCAAAGGTGGAAGCCGCTTTCAACGAGGAACTGGCCAAGTCCCTGAAGGACGGCTTCAGCGCCAGCGAGGTTGCTGACGCGCAGAAGAGCCTGCTCAACTTTCGCCGCCTGGCGCGGGCGCAGGACGCTTCCGTGGCCGGCCAGCTGGTCAACAACCTGTACCTGAGCCGGCGCTTTGCCTTGTCCCAGGCCGTGGACGACGCGCTGGCCAAGCTCACGGCAGCGGAAGTCAATGCCGCGTGGCGCAAGTACATCGACCCAGCCAAGCTCGTACTGGCTTGGGGGGGTGACTTCAAACAGCCCTGACGACGACACTCCGCCAAGCAATAAACCAAACAGCCCATGACCACCCCCCCCGACGACGGCGCGCTGGAACGTGCCGAACAGCGCACCCTGCTGATGCCCCGGCGCGACCAGGGCGCGGAACTGCCGCGTGGCTACGCGCTGCAGGAGTTTGTCGTCGAACAGGTGCTGGGCATGGGCGGCTACAGCGTGGTGTACCTGGCGCAGGACACCAAGCTGCAGCGCAAGGTGGCGGTGAAGGAGTACCTGCCCGGCACCCTGGCGGCACGCGGGCCCAGCGGCGAAGTGGCGCCGCGGCTGCCGCGTTTTGCCGAGTCCTACGAAAAGGGCCTGCAGAGCTTCATCAACGAAGCGCGGCTGCTGGGCTCCTTCGACCACGCGTCCCTGGTCAAGGTCTACCGCTTCTGGCCCGCCAACGGCACGGCCTACATGGCCATGCCCTACTACAACGGCATCAACCTGAAGAAGTGGCTGTCCGACCTGGGCGCGCCGCCTTCTGAACGCTGGCTGCGTGCCTTGGCCGACCCGCTGATGCAGGCCCTGGCCGTGCTGCACGGCGCCAATACCGTGCACCGCGACATGGCGCCGGACAACGTGTTGATGCTCTACGACCGCGCCAAGGGCAACTACCTGGAACAGCTGCCGCGCCCCGTGCTGCTGGACTTTGGCGCGGCTCGGCGCGTGGCTGCGGAGGCGACGCAGAACCTCACCGCCATCCTCAAGACCGGCTATTCGCCCGTTGAGCAGTACGCCACGGACGATCAAATGCGCCAGGGCCCGTGGACGGACGTCTACGCGCTGTGTGCGGTGCTCTATGCCGCCGCCACGGGCAAGGCGCCGCCGGCGGCCATTGCGCGCGTGGTGCGGGACGACATGGTGCCTGCGCGCACGGCAGGCAAGGGCCGTTACTCGCAGGCCTTTCTGGCGGCGATAGATGCCGGTCTTGCGGTGCGCCCGGAACGGCGCCCGCAGAGCATGGCCGAGTTGCAGGAATGGTTCGCGCGGCCCGACCCGCCTGCGGTGGCACCGCCGCCGGTGGCCGACCTGGACCTGCCGCTGGATGCCACCGCGGCAGGCACGGCCGAGCCCACGCCCGGCTGGCTGCAGCGCCTGATCAAGCGCTTGTTCGGCCGCTGAGCCGGCGCCCTATCCGCCGTTGCTGACGCCTGAGGCGACATGCCCGGCGGGCACATGGGGCGCCGCGTTTTCGATGTGGCCGGTCTGGTCGTCAAAGAAGAAGTCGGGCTCGAATTCGCGCAGGAAACTGCCCTTGGCCAGGCCACCCAGGAACATGGCCTCGTCCACGTCCACCTGCCAGTCCATCAGCGTGCGGATGGCGCGCTCGTGGGCCGGCGCGCTGCGGGCCGTGACCAGGGCGGTGCGCAGCCGCATGCCGGCGGCGGGCTCGCGCTGCAGGCGGTGCAGCGCTTCCAGCAGCGGCTTGAAGGGCCCCGCCGACAGGGGCAGGCCGGCGCGGTCGCGTTCGTGGCTCTGGAAGGCGTCCAGTCCTTCCGATTGGTAGACCCGTTCGGCTTCGTCTGAAAACAGCACCGCGTCACCGTCAAAGGCGATGCGCACTTCGTCCGGGTGCGCAGCGGAGGCGCGCGCGCTGTCCGGGTAGACACGCGCGGCGGGCACACCCACGGCCAGGGCCTGGCGCACGTCGGCTTCGTTGGTGCTGAGGAACAGGTTGGCGGCCAGCGGGCGCAGATAGCGCCAGGGCGGTTCACCGCGCGTGAACACCCCACGCTGCACGGGCAGCTGGAAGTGCTGCGCGCTGCGGAACACACGCATGCCGCTCACGGGGTCGTTGCGCGACAGGATCACCACCTCCACACGCGCGCGCTGCGGCGTGTTGAAGGCCAGCAGCTTGTTGACCAGCGAAAACGCCACGCCGGGCCGGGCGGGTTGGTCCAGGCGCTGCAGCTGCAGCTGCATGTAGGCGCGGTCGTCGCTGGCTTCGAAAACGCGGTTCTCTTCTTCGAAGTCGAAGAGCGCGCGGGAGGAGATGGCGACGACGAGTTGACCGTCCAGTGTGGTGGGCATGCGGGCATGTTAAGCCGCTGTCTGCACCGCCTTCACACGGCTGCCACATGTGCTGTGCACAGTCCGCCCAACGCGACAGAGCGAGCCCACCATGAGCCAGCCCATGCCCCGCCCCGAAGACCGCAACCTTCGTCCGCCCGAGCCCCCGCCGGCCGCGCCGCCCTACCGCAGCGAAGGCTTCTTTGAGGACCTGCCGCCTGCAAGCTGGCCTGTGCAGCACTGACCAGCCCCACGACACGTCACGGCACAATCGCGCCTTCTCTGAGAGGGCCAAGATGAAGTTCCGTGTGATGTCTGTGCTGATGACGCTGTGGGCCCTGGCGCAGATGGCCCATGCCGCTGGCGCCCACGAACACGGCGTCGTCAAGCTGGACGTGGCGGTAGAAGGCAGCCGCGTCCTGATCGAAATCGACAGCCCGCTGGACAACCTGCTGGGCTTTGAACACGCACCCCGCAACGACGCCGAACGCGAGAAGGCCGACGCTGTGGTCAAGAAGCTGCGCGACGCCGCGACGCTGTTCCGCATCGATGGCGGCGCCGGCTGCGCGCTGAGCACGGTGGACCTGCGCTCCGCACCGCTGCAACTGGGCAAGAAGCCCGCCGCGGCCAACGACACGCATGGCGACCTGGAAGGCAGCTTCGAATTCAAGTGCAAGGCCGGTGCCAAGGCCGCGTTCCTGGAAGTGGGCCTGTTCGACGCCTTCCCGCAGGTCAAGCGCATAGACCTGCAGGTGGCCACACCCAAGGGCCAGATGAAGGCCACGCTGCGCCGCCCCGCGACGCGTGTGATGCTCGTGCGTTGAGCACCGGCTGAACCCGTGCCTGGCCTGTGCTGAACATCCGCGACCTGCGCTACGCCTGGCCCGGCGCGGCCGACAACCTGGTCATTGACGCGCTGGACATCCCGACCGGCCGCACCGTCTTCCTGCACGGCCCCAGCGGCTGCGGCAAGAGTACGCTGCTGGGGCTGATGGCAGGCGTGTTGAACGCCCGTGAAGGCACGGTGGCGCTGCTGGACCAGGACTGGGGCGCACTGCCCGCTGGCCAGCGTGACCAGCGCCGTGCCGACCATGTCGGTGTCATCTTCCAGCAGTTCAACCTGCTGCCCTACCTGAGCGTGCTGGACAACGTGCTGCTGCCTTGCCGCTTCTCGGCGCTGCGGGCTTCGCGTTTCGACGAAGACCCGGCTGGTGCGGCACACGCGTTGCTGACCCGTGTCGGCCTGGATGCCACGCTGCACGGCCGCCGCGCCGACGCCCTGTCCGTGGGCCAGCAGCAGCGTGTGGCGGCGGCGCGTGCGCTGATCGGCCGGCCGGACCTGGTCATCGCCGACGAACCCACGTCGGCACTGGACGCCGCCTTGCGCGACGGTTTCATGGACCTGCTGCTGGGCGAATGTGCGGCAGCCGGCAGCACCCTGGTCTTCGTGAGCCATGACGACCGCCTGGCCTTGCGCTTTGACGAACGCCTCAGCCTGCCGCAGCTGAACCGCGTGGCGCAGGAAGCCGCATGAAGGCCTTGCTGCACGTCGCCTTGAAGAGCGCGCTCAACCGGCGTGGCACGCTGATGCTGGTGGTGCTGTCCATCGCGCTGGCCACGGCGCTGCTGATGTCGCTGGAACGGCTGCGCACCGACATCCGCGCCAGCTTTGCGCAGAGTGTCAGCGGCACGGATCTGGTGGTGGGCGCACGCACCTCGTCCGTGCAACTGATGCTGTACGCCGTGTTCCGCGTCGGCGGCGCCACCAACAACATCCGCATGGACAGCGTGAAGGCGCTGGCCGAACACCGTGCCGTGGCTTGGGTGCTGCCGCTGAGCCTGGGCGACAGCCACCGCGGCCGGCCGGTGCTGGGCACGGCGCCGGCCTACTTCGAACGTTTCCTGTACGGTGACAAGCAGCCGCTGGTGATGGCCCAGGGCCGTGCCTTTGCCGGCACGCTGGACGGCTTGTACGAAGCGGTGATCGGTGCGGAGGTGGCCGAATCGCTGGGCTACGGACTGGGCCGCAAGATCGTGCTGGCCCATGGCGGCAGCGAAATCCTGTCGCAGGGCTTGTCACAACAGCATGCCGACAAGCCCTTCACGGTCGTTGGCATCCTGGCACGCACCGGCACGCCGGTGGACCGCACGGTGCACATCGACCTCAAAGCCATCGAGGCCATCCACTTGGATTGGGCCGGCGGTGCGCCCATGCCCGGCATGAAGATCCCGGCCGAACAGGCGCGCAAGTTCGACCTGGAACCGAAGCAGGTGACGGCCGCGCTGGTGGGCTTGAAAAACCGCGTGGCCGTGTTCAACGTGCAGCGTTTTGTGGCCGGGTATGAACCGGAAGCGCTGCTGGCCGTGCTGCCCGGCGTGGCGCTGGACGAGCTGTGGGCGGTGATCGGCCCGGGCGAGCAGGCGCTGCTGGCCATCAGCGCGCTGGTGGCGGTGGTGAGCCTGGCGTCCCTGGTGGCCGTCGTGCTGGCCGGTCTGAACGAACGCCGGCGCGAACTGGCCGTGCTGCGCGCCGTGGGCGCGGGTCCGCGCCAGGTGCTGCTGCTGCTGGCCGCCGAGGGCGCGATGGTGACGCTGGCCGGCGCGCTGCTGGGCGCATTGGTGGCCGGCGCCGCCGTGTGGTTGGCCGGGCCCGTTCTGCAGCAGCGCTTCGGCATCACCCTGCTGCCCGGGCTGCCCACTGCTGCGCAGTGGGGCCTCTTCGGTGCCGTGCTGCTGGCGGGTATGCTTGCCAGCCTGGTGCCCGGTTGGCGTGCCTACCGCCTTTCGTTGGCCGACGGCCTGAGCCCCAGAACCTGAGGTCTACCGCATGAATCCCCGTCTGGTTCTTTCTCTCGCGCTGGCGCTGGCCTGGCCGGCCTTCGCACAAACCGCAGCGCCCGCGGCCACCACGCCCAAGCCTGCATTGGCCGGTGTCGCCACCAACAGCGGCACGACCAAACCCGGCACACCGGTGTCGGGCCAGCCCCGCACCATCACCTGGGACATCCTGGTGCCGCAGGGCTGGGAGCCGTTCAAGGAGTTCAAGGACATGAACTTCCAGGCCATGGACGACGGCGACCCCAAGGCCATGGTGATGCTCAAGAAGATGCGTGACGTGTGGGACAACGCACCCGTCAACAGCGCCGTCGTCGGCCAGACCGTGCGCATCCCCGGCTTTGTGGTGCCGCTGGAAGACAGCAAGGACGGCATGAAGGAATTCCTGCTGGTGCCCTACTTCGGCGCCTGCATACACAGCCCGCCGCCGCCCGCCAACCAGATCGTGCACGTGCTGCCCAAGAGCCCCGCCAAGGGCCTGCGCAGCATGGACGCGGTGTGGATCACCGGCACGCTGGCGACGGTGCGCACCGACAGCTACATGGGCGCGGCGAGCTACCGCATTGAAGCGATGTCCGTCGCGCCCTACACCGAGGCGCCGCGCTGACATGAAGCCTCCAAGCTCGCTTGCGCTCGCGGCCCCCCGAGGGTGCGCTCAGCGGCTTCGGGCGGCCGGGCGCCACTGAGATGACACCGCGCCCGGGCAACCGGGACCTGGCGCGCACGACCTTCGGCGTGCTGTTCATTGGCCTGCTGCTGGGCACGTCGCTGTGGATCCTGCGGCCGTTCCTTGGCCCCGCCGTCTGGGCGACCATGGTCGTGGTCGCCACCTGGCCGCTGATGCTGCGCGCACAGCGCCTGCTCTGGGGCCGCCGCGGCCTGGCGGTGGCGGTGATGACGCTGCTGCTGCTGCTGCTGTTCGTCGTGCCGCTGGTGTTTGCCATCGTCACCATCGTCGGCAATGCCGACCGCCTGGTGGAATGGGCCAAGCTGGCCGCCACGTACCACCTGCCCGAGGCGGTGCCCGGCTGGCTGCTGAACCTGCCACTGATCGGCGGGCTCATCGAGCGTGGGTGGCAGCAGGCGGCGGAGCTGGGCTTGCGCGACCTGATGCCCAAGCTGTCGCCCTACGCGGGCGACCTGACACGCTGGTTCGTGGCCCAGGTGGGCAGCATCGGCGTGCTGCTGTTCCAGTTCCTGCTGACGGTGGTGATTGCGGCCGTGATGTACGGCCGTGGCGAAGCAGCAGCCGACCTGGTGCGCCGCTTTGCGCAGCGCCTGGCGGGCGAACGCGGTGTGGGCGCCGTGGACCTGGCCGGTGGCGCCATCCGCGGCGTCGCCATGGGCGTGGGCGTCACCGCCTTTGTGCAGGCCGTGCTGGGCGCCCTGGGCGTGGCGCTGGCCGGTGTGCCCTTTGCCACGCTGCTGGGTGCGCTGATGTTCATGCTGTGCATCGCGCAGATCGGCCCCATGCCCGTGCTGTTGGGCGCCGCCGGCTGGGCCTTCTATGACGACAGCACCGGCTGGGCCGTGTTCCTGGTGGTCTGGGCCCTGGTCGTCGGCACGCTGGACAACGTGCTGCGCCCTTGGCTGATCAAGCTGGGAGCGGACCTGCCGCTGCTGCTGATCTTTGCCGGTGTCATCGGCGGCCTGCTGGCCTTTGGCCTGGTCGGCATCTTCGTCGGCCCGGTGATGCTGGCCGTGGGCTACACGCTGCTGGAAGCGTGGATGGACGACGGCCAGCCAGCCGGGCCTGAATACCGCGACTGAGTCTTCAAATGGTTGCCAGGCCTTGGGTATGCAATTCCTGGGCTGCCTGCGCCGCGTTGAAGAACTGGATGGCCTGCCAACCGCGGGCGCGCGCGGCGGCCACGTTGGGGGCGTGATCGTCCAGGAACACCAGCTCAGACGGTGCTGCGCCGAACAATTCTTCGGCGCATTCGAAGATGCCCGGTTCGGGCTTGTTGTGGTGAACCCGGCCCGAAAACACCCCACTGGTGAAACGGCCGAAGAAGTCGTTGCGCTCCAGGATGGCCGCGTAGGGCGCCGGCATGTTGGACAGGTAGTGCAGCGTGTGGCCGGCGTCGGCCAACCGGTGCAGCAGCGCCACCGTGCTGGCAATGGGCTGCAGTTCGCGTGGCACGGCTTCCACGACGGTCTGCAGGTCGGCCTTGGCGAAGCCGGTGCGGCGTGCGATGCGCTCCACCAGGTCCGGCACTTGCACGGTGCCGCGGTCGAACTCGCCCCAGTCGCCCTGATAGGCCTGAAAGACCTCACGTTCCCAGCGCGCGGCCGTGTCCAGGTCAGGCACCACGTGCGGCAGTTCGCGCATCAGCATTTGCTTGGGCTGCCAGCTGAAAAGCACGGCGCCCAGGTCAAAGACGATGTGCTTCATGCGCTGTGGGCGGCCCGCAGCCGTTTCATCAGACCGGCAGTGGACGCGTCCAGGCCACTGGTGTCGCCGCTGGCCAGCTTGGGCAGCAGCTGGTTGCACAGCGCCTTGCCCAGTTCCACGCCCCATTGGTCGAAGCTGTTGATGCCCCAGAGCGCCCCGCTGCAGAACACCCGGTGTTCGTAGAGCGCGATCAGCGCGCCCAGTGAACGCGGTGTCAGCGCGTCCAGAACCAAGGTCGTGCTGGGCCGGTTGCCCGGGAAGGTGCGGTGCTGCGCCAGCTGCACGCGGTCGAAGTCCGGCGCGGCAGTGGGCACGGTGTCGCCCTGGGCTTCAGCCGCCGTCTTGCCCAGCATCAGCGCCTGGCTCTGTGCCAGGCAGTTGGCCAGCAGCTTGGTGTGCTGGTCGGTCAGGCTGTGGGCCGGGGTCTTGACGGCGATGAACTCGACCGGGATCACGTCCGTGCCCTGGTGCAGCATCTGGAAGTACGCGTGCTGGCCGTTGGTGCCGGGCTCGCCCCAGACCACCGGGCTGGTGCCGAAGGGCAGGGCACGCCCCTGCGTGTCCACGCGCTTGCCGTTGGATTCCATTTCCAGCTGCTGCAGGTAGGCCGGCAGGCGCAACAGGCCCTGGTGGTAGGGCGCCACGCTGCGGCTGGTGAAGCCGTGGAAGTTGCGGTACCAGACGTCCAGCAGGCCCAGCTGCACGGGCAGGTTGTGCTCCAGGGGCGTCTCAGCAAAGTGCTGGTCCATGGCGTGCGCACCCGCCAGCAGGGCGCGGAAGTTTTCTGAGCCGATAGCGATGGCAATCGGCAGGCCGATGGCCGACCACAGCGAATAGCGCCCGCCCACCCAGTCCCAGAAGCCGAAGGTGGTGCTGATGCCGAAATCGGCCGCGGCCTTGACGTTGGTGGTGGTGGCCGCAAAGTGCCGCGCCACGTCGGTGCCGCCGTCCTTTCCCGAATTCGCGACGAACCAGGCCCGCGCGGCATTCGCGTTGGCCATGGTCTCCTGCGTGGTGAAGGTCTTGCTGGCGACGATGAACAGCGTGCGCTTCGCGTCCAGGCGCTGCAGCAGCGGGGCGATGTCATGCCCGTCCACGTTGCTGACAAAGTGCAGGCGTTGCGCCGGGTTGCTGCACGCGTCCAGCGCCGGCACCACCATGGCCGGGCCCAGGTCGCTGCCGCCGATGCCGATGTTGACGATGTCGGTGATGGCGTCATCGGCACGCATGCGGTCGGCGTAGGCCAGCATGGCGTCCAGCACCGCGTGCACATCCTCGCTGAACGGGCCCTGGCCCCTGGGTGCGCGCAGTGCGGTGTGCAGCACGGCGCGGCCTTCGGTGGC
>JANOAM010000097.1:0-5780 GCA_031411215.1 Betaproteobacteria bacterium | reverse complement strand
TGACGTCTGCGGCCTTGATGGCCGGCGCCCAGTCGTTGATCTGCTTGACTACAAAGCTGCCGAACTCCGCGCTGCTCATCTTCACAGTTTGGATGCCCAGCTCTTCAAAGCGCTTGACGATGACCGGGTCGGCCACGATGTCGGCCAGCGCCTTGCCCAGTTTGTCCGTCACGTCCTTGGGCAGGCCGGCCGGGCCGCTGACGCCGAAGTAGTTTTCAGCCAGCAGCTGCGGCAGGCCCAGTTCCAGCACGGTGGGCACATCCGGCGCCAGCGGGGAGCGCGTGCGCGACGTGACGGCCAGCATCTTGATCTGGCCGGACTTCATCACCGGCACATAGGCGGTGATGACGTCAATGCCGACCGGGATGGTCCCGGCAATCAGGTCCGTGGTCATGGGCGCGCCCCCGCGGTAGGGCACATGCGTCATGTCGAACTTCATCGCGGACTTGCTCATTTCACCCACGATGTGGCCAATGCTGCCCGGGCCGCCGCTGCCAAAGGCGTAGCCCGGCGTGGCCGCAGCCTTGGGCAGGTCCTTCAGGGTCGCAGGCCCGCTCTTGGGGTTGGCCATGATGGCCACCGGCGCGATGCCCAGCATGGCCACGTGCGTGAATTGCTTGGCCGGGTCATAGGGCTGCCTGGGCAGCGTGAAGGGGCCGATGGACAGCGGCGTGCTGTTGCTGAGCATCAGCGTGTAGCCGTCCGGTGCGGAGCGCACCACTTCCAGGCCGCCAATGGTGCCGCCCGCACCAGGCTTGTTGTCCACGATCACCGGCTGCCCCAGGGCCTTGGCCAGAGGTTCACTGATGGCGCGGGCCACGATGTCGCTGGCGCCGCCGGCCGCAAAGGTCACGACGATGCGGATGGGCTTTTCCGGGTAGGCGGCCTGCGCCGCCAGCGGGGCGGTCAACGCGGCGGCAACAAGAGCCAGGCGCGTGGCGCGGCGGGGCAGGGCAGGGTTCATCCAGGTCTCCTCGGTTCTGTGCGTACTTGCAAACGGCGTGCCCGTGGTGGGCTCATGACCCGCGGTAGGTGCTGTAGGACCAGGGGCTGACCAGCAAGGGCACGTGGTAGTGGCCGTCGGCCGCGGCGATGCCGAAGTCCAGCTGCACGGTGTCTATGAAGGGCGGGTCGTCCAGCGCCGCGCCGCGGGCGCGGAAGTAGGGCGCCACTTCAAACAGCAGGCGGTAGCGGCCCACGGTCATTTCCGCGGCGCTTAAAAGCGGGCCGTCGGCGCGGCCGTCGTCGTTGAGGGCCAGCGCTTTCAGCGTGACCATGCCGCTGTTGTCCAGCCGTTGCAGCGTGATGCGCATGCCGGCGGCGGGGCAGCCGTTGGCGGTGTCCAGAACGTGGGTGCTGAGGTGGCCCATAGGTCGTTTGCCTGCTTGCGTGATGCGCTTTGCGGTGGTTTGCGCGTTGGATCAAAGTGTATACACTTCGGAATACACGTCAACAATCCTGGATCCGTACAGACCCTAGAGCCCATGGCCAGAAGCAGAGCCAACCTGAAGGTGATCTCGCCTTCCGCACCCAAGGCTGCACGCATGCCGCGTGCGGCGGGTGAGGCCGTGGCTGTGCCACCGGGCACCACGCAGCGCATCGTGGACGCCATCACCACGGCCATCATCGAACGGCGCCTGATGCCCGGCACCAAGCTGGCCGAGCAGCAGATTGCCGACCTCTTCAAGGTCAGCCGCACGCTGGTGCGTCAGGCGCTCAACCAACTGAGCCGCGACCACCTCATCACCCTGGAACCCGCGCGTGGTGCCTTCGTGGCCCAGCCCAGCGTGGACGAAGCGCGCCAGGTCTTTGCAGTGCGCCGCATGATCGAAGCACAGATGACGCGGCAGCTGTGTGCGTCCGTCACCGACCAACAGATCGCCCAGCTGCGCGCCCACCTGGCCACCGAAGGCGCGGCCGTGGCCAGGCTGGACGTGGCCGGCCGCACGCGCCTCTTGGCCGACTTCCACGTGGTGCTGGCGCGCCTCTTGGGCAACGAGGTGCTGGCGCAACTGCTGGCCGACCTGCTGGCGCGCTGCTCCCTGATCGCCCTGATGTACCAGAGCGCGCATTCCGCCGAACATTCGGCCGACGAACATGTGGCCATCGTGGACGCCATAGAACGCCGTGATGCACGTGCCGCAGCGCGGCTAATGGAAAGCCACCTGGGCAACGTCGAGCGCAACCTGCAACTGCAACCCCGCGTCGCCGATCTGGCGGCCGTTCTTCGAGTGACTGGCAAGTGAATGGCAAGTGACATGAACCCAAGCACCTACCCCCGTGACATGCGTGGCTACGGCCGCAACCCGCCGCACGCGCAGTGGCCCGGCAACGCCCGCATCGCGGTGCAGTTCGTGCTGAACTACGAAGAGGGCGGTGAGAACAACCCGCTTCACGGCGACGCCACCAGCGAGACCTTCCTGAGCGAACTGGTCACCGCGCAGGCTTACGAAAACCGCCACATGACCATGGAGTCCATGTACGAATACGGCTCGCGCGCGGGGCTCTGGCGCATCCTGCGGGAGTTCGACCAACGCGGCCTGCCGCTGACCGTGTTTGCCGTGGTGTCCGCATTGCAGCGCTACCCGGAACTGGTGCAGACCTTTCTGACGCGGGGCGACGAGATCGCCAACCACGGCCTGCGCTGGATACACCACCAGCACATGCCGGAAGCCACCGAACGCAAGCACATCGGCGTGGCGACCGAACTGATGCGTGAACTCATGGGCGGTGGGGGCTCCACCGGCTGGTACACCGGCCGCGACAGCCCCAACACACGCCGCCTGGTGGTGGACCAGGGTGGCTACGACTACGACAGCGACTACTACGGCGACGACCTGCCCTTCTGGCTGCAGGTGCAGAAGACCGATGGCAGCCTGGCGCCGCACTTGGTGGTGCCCTATTCCCTGGACACCAACGACATGCGCTGCGTGCAGGCCCAGGGCTTCAACACCGGCGACCATTTCTTCACCTACCTGCGCGACGCCTTTGATGCGCTGTACGCCGAAGGTGATGAAGCACCGAAGATGATGAGCGTGGGCATGCACTGCCGGCTGCTGGGCAAGCCGGCGCGCATCGCGGTGCTGCAGCGTTTCCTGGACCACATCCAGTCCAGGGAGCGTGTGTGGATCTGTCGACGTATCGATATCGCGCGGCACTGGAAGGCCACGCACCCGTTCAATCCCGCCACCGCGTTTGTGTGGCGCTGAAAGCAAAGCCATGTTGACCCTTGCGCAAATCAACGCGGCCGGCGCGGACGAATTCGTCCAGTTGCTGGACGGCACCTACGAACACTCACCCTGGGTGGCAGAACGCGCCGCGGACAAACGTCCCTTCGCCAGCCTGGCAGCGATGAAGCAGGCACTGGTGGACAGCGTGCGCAGCGCCGGCCACGAAGCCCAGCTGAAGCTGGTCCGCGCCCACCCGGAACTGGCCGGCAAGGCCATGGTCAGCAAGAACCTGACGGCGGAAAGCACCAACGAACAGGGCAAGGCGGGCCTGGCGGACTGCGCGCCCGAAGAGTTTGCGCAACTGCATGCACTCAACGCCGCCTACAACGCCAAGTTCGGCTGGCCCTTCATGCTGGCGGTGCGTGGACCGCGTGGCACGGGCCTGAACCGCAGCGAGATCATCGCCACCTTCGAACGCCGCCTGGCCAACCACCCGGACTTCGAATTCGCCGAGGCGCTGCGCAACATCCACCGTGTGGCCGAGATCCGCCTGAACGACAAGTTCGGCGTGGTACCGCAGCAGGGCAACCGCGTCTGGGACTGGGCCGAAAAGCTGGCCGCGCACAGTGACCCCGGCTATGCCGAACAAGGCCAGCTAACGGTCACCTACCTCACCGACGCGCACCGCGCCTGCGCGCAGCGGCTGTCGCACTGGATGCGTGAGGACTGCGGTTTTGACGAGGTGGGCATAGACGCGGTGGGCAACGTGGTCGGCGTGTACCACGGCAGCGATCCCACATCGAAGCGACTGCTCACCGGCAGCCACTACGACACCGTGCGCAACGGCGGCAAGTACGACGGCCGCCTGGGCATCTTCGTGCCCATGGCCTGCGTGCGGGCGCTGAAGCAGGCCGGCCGCCGGCTGCCTTTTGGCATCGAGGTGATCGGCTTCGCCGAAGAAGAAGGCCAGCGCTACAAGGCCACCTTCCTGGGCTCAGGTGCGCTGACCGGGCACTTCGACCCCGCCTGGCTGGACCAGCAAGACGCCGACGGCGTGAGCATGCGGCAGGCCATGCAGGCAGCCGGCCTGTGCCTGGACGACATCCCCAAGTTGCGGCGTGACGCGGCGAGCTACCTGGGCTTTGTGGAAGTGCACATCGAACAGGGACCGGTGCTCAATGAACTGGACCTGCCGCTGGGCGTGGTCACCTCCATCAACGGCAGCGTGCGCTACCTGGGCACCGTCACCGGGATGGCCAGCCATGCCGGCACCACGCCGATGGATCGCCGCCGCGACGCGGCCTGCGCGGTGGCCGAACTGACGCTGTTCGTGGAAAAGCGCGCTGCCGCCGTGCCGGATGTCGTGGGCACCATCGGCATGTTGCAGGTGCCCAGCGGCTCCATCAACGTGGTGCCGGGCCGCTGCAGCTTCAGCCTGGACCTGCGCGCCACCACCAACGCCGCGCGTGACGCGTTGGCCGCGGACGTGCAGGCCGAGCTGACGCGCATCTGCAATGCGCGTGGTGTGAGCTTCACGCTGGAGCAGACGATGGCCGCCGACGCCGCACCCAGCGCCCCCGCCTGGCAGCAGCGCTGGGAAGCTGCGGTGGCGCAGCTGGGCCTGCCCGTCTTCCGCATGCCCAGCGGCGCCGGTCACGACGCCATGAAGCTGCACGAACTGATGCCGCAGGCCATGCTGTTCCAGCGCGGTGGCAATTCGGGCATCAGCCACAACCCGCTGGAAACCATCACGGCCGACGACACGGAGCTGTGCGTCTCGGCTTTCATGAACTTGCTTGATCAGTTGGCCATTGCATGAATTCCTACGAACAGATCGACGCCTGGGTCGACGCCCATTTCGACGAGGAAGTGCGCTTCCTGCAGGCCCTGGTGCAGGTGCCCACCGACACGCCACCGGGCAACAACGCGCCGCATGCAGAGCGCACGGCCGAACTGCTGGCCGGCATGGGTATGAAGGCCGAGAAGTTCGCCGTGCCCGAAGCGGATGTGCGGGCGTATGGCCTGCAGAGCATCACCAACCTCATCGTGCGCCGGCCCTATGGCGCAGGCGGCGAGACCATCGCGCTCAACGCGCATGGCGACGTGGTGCCGCCGGGCGAAGGCTGGACACACGGCCCGTACTCCGGCGAAGTGGTGGACGGCAAGCTCTACGGTCGCGCGTCGGCCGTCAGCAAGAGCGACTTCGCCAGCTTCACCTTCGCGACACGCGCACTCGAATCGTTGGGCGCTCCGTTAAAGGGCGGTGTGGAACTGCACTTCACCTACGACGAGGAATTCGGCGGTGAACTGGGCCCGGGCTGGCTGCTGGCGCATGGCCACACCAAGCCTGATCTCTTGATCGCGGCCGGGTTCAGCTACCAGGTGGTGACGGCGCACTACGGCTGCCTGCAGATGGAAGTGACGCTGCATGGCCTGGCCTCGCATGCCGCCTACCCGCACACCGGCGTCGACGCGTTGCAAGCCGCGAACAAGCTGCTGACGGCGCTCTATGCCTACAACGACGTGCTGCGCACGCGTCTTTCGCAGGTCGAAGGCATCACGCACCCCTACCTCAACGTGGGCCGCATCGAAGGTGGCAGCAACACCAAC
>JANOAM010000096.1:0-14706 GCA_031411215.1 Betaproteobacteria bacterium | reverse complement strand
AAGGCGGCGGCAGCGGACAGCGCACGTTCCAGTTCTGCGGCATCGACGATCCAGGCCAGTTCGCTCAAGCCCTGGTTCCAGGCCGAAAAGTCCAGCGAAGCACCGGGCGCATCACCTTCGATGTGCATGTCATGCACGGCGGTGCGGGCATCGGCCGGGATCGCGTCCCAGACCTTGAGCGACGCCAGCAGCCGCACCGAGGCGGCATTCAGCGCGTAGGCACGCAGGTCTTGCGAGCTGGCAGCACTCGCCGGCCCCAGCAACGCCACGCGCAGGCCTTGACGGGACAGGGCCAGCGCGGCAGCCAGGCCCACAGCCCCGGCGCCACGCACCAGGACATCGTGTGTGGACATGCATCGATTGTAGGGAGCACCCCCCTGGGCACAATCGAACCCAGGACATCGCCCTCCCGGAGCCCTCGTGACCCAAGTCCCAACCCAAGTCCCAGTCGACGACCCGAACGCCCAAGCCTGCACCTTGGTGGGCCTGCACCTGCACCCCATCAAGTCCTGCGGCAGCGTGCTGGTGCAGGAAGCCCTGCTGGTGGAAACCGGCCTGGACCTGGACCGCGCCTGGATGGTGGTGGACGGCCAGGGCCTGATGCTCACGCAGCGCCAATGGCCGCGCATGGCGCTTGTCCAGCCCACCTTCAAGGGCGACGAACTGGTGCTGCGTGCGCCCGGCATGCTGACCCTGCACCTGCGCCTGGACACCGTGGAAGGCGACACCCGCGCCCAGGTGCACAACGACGTGGTCAAGGCCTGCGACATGGGCGCGCTGTGCGCGCAGTGGTTCACCGACTTCCTGGGCACCACGGCGCGCCTGGTGCGCTTCGACCCCGAACAGCAGCGCCTGGCCGACATGGGCTGGACCGGCGGCGTCGCAGCCGAGACGGCCTTTGCGGACGCCTTCCCGCTGCTGGTGGCCAATGCGGCGTCGCTGGCCGACTTCAACGCCCGCCTGGCCGCGCGCGGTGCTGGCGCCGTCACCATGCAGCGCTTCCGCCCCAACCTGGTCTTCAGCG
The DNA here is from genome assembly GCA_031411215.1 of Betaproteobacteria bacterium. GTDB lineage: Bacteria > Pseudomonadota > Gammaproteobacteria > Burkholderiales > Burkholderiaceae_C > Rubrivivax. Next base: position 13,682 of record JANOAM010000096.1, on the reverse strand, counting down.
GATGGCAGTCCTGGGACGAGGACCATGTCGATGAGATCCTGCTGACCACCAATGAAGGGCCGGTGCGCCTGAAGCTGGTCAAGCCCTGCACCCGCTGCACGATTCCCGATGTGGACGCGGTCACGGCCGCCACCTCGCACGAGGTGGGCGACCTGCTGACCCACTTCCGTGCCGACCCGCGCATGAAGGGCGCCGTCACCTTCGGGGCCAACGCCATCGTGCTGGAAGGCTTCGGCCGCACGCTGCGGGTGGGCCAGCGGGCCACGGCCAGCTACAACTTCTGATCGGCTCCGACTAGGCCGGGCGCTTGTCGGGCAGCGGAATGAATTCCGTCTCACCGGGCACGCCGGGGAAGCGGCCGGCGGCCCAGTCATCGGCCGCCTGCAGCAGCCGCTCCTTGCGCGAGCTGACGAAGTTCCACCACAGGAAGCGGTGTCCCAGTGGCTCACCGCCGATCAGCACGGCGCGGGCCGTGCTGCTGGCCGAGATCAGCGGTTCATCACCCGGCGGCACCACGGTCATGGTCTGCGGCGCGATCGGCACGCCGTCAAGCTCCAGCTGCCCGTCCACGACGTAGACCGCGCGTTCCGGCGCAGGCGGCAGCGGGAAGGCATCACCGGCTTCGAAGATCATGTCCAGGTACAGCGTCTCCGAGCGCACGGCCACCGGTGAGGTCGCACCAAACGCGCTGCCCACCAGCACACGCACCTGGGCGCCGCCCAGTTCCAGTTGCGGAATGGCCTCGGCCGCTGTGTGCACGAAGCTGGGCGCCATCTCCTCGTCCGCCACCGGCAGTGCGGCCCACAGTTGCAGGCCGTGGCTGCGGCGCGGCTGGCCCAGCAGGTCGGGCGGCGTGCGTTCGGAGTGCACGATGCCGCGGCCGGCGGTCATCCAGTTGATGGCGCCGGGCTCTATGCGCTGCAGCGCGCCGGTGGAGTCGTGGTGCTGCATGGCACCTTCGAACAGGTAGGTCACCGTTGCCAGGCCGATGTGCGGGTGTGGGCGCACGTCATGGTTGTCGCTGGGCTGCGCGGTGATGGGCCCGAAGTGGTCAAAAAACAGGAATGGTCCGACGGCCTGGCGCTGCGCAGCGGGCAGCAGGCGGCGCACGGTGAAACCGCCGCCCAGGTCTTTCTCGTGGGCCTTTAGCGTCAACAGTGGGGTGCTCATCGCCGCAGTGTAGGAAAATCACGGGTTCGCTGCTGCGCAGCCCCCTCCTTCTGACCGGAACGCCATGAGCCTCAAGTGCGGCATCGTCGGCCTGCCCAATGTGGGCAAGTCCACCCTCTTCAATGCCCTGACCAAGGCCGGCATCGCGGCTGAGAACTACCCCTTCTGCACCATCGAGCCCAACGTGGGCGTGGTGGAACTGCCCGACCCGCGGCTGCAGGCGCTGAGCGCCATCGTCAAGCCGGAACGTGTGGTGCCGGCCATCGTGGAATTCGTGGACATCGCCGGCCTGGTGGCCGGTGCCAGCAAGGGCGAAGGCCTGGGCAACCAGTTCCTGAGCCACATCCGCGAAACCGACGCCATCGTCAACGTGGTGCGCTGCTTCGAGGACGACAACGTCATCCACGTGGCTGGCAAGGTGGACCCTGTTGCCGACATCGAAATCATCCAGACCGAGTTGTGCCTGGCCGACCTGTCCACCGTTGAAAAGAGCCTTCACCGCTACGTCAAGGCCGCACGCAGTGGCAACGACAAGGAAGCCGCCGCGCTGGTGAAGGTGCTGGAAAAGTGCCAGGCCGCTCTGGACCAAGCCTTGCCGGTGCGTGGCATCGCGTTCAGCAAGGAAGAGCAGGGGATCCTGAAGCCGCTGTGCCTGATCACGGCCAAGCCGGCCATGTTCGTGGGCAACGTCAGCGAGACGGGCTTCGAGAACAACCCCTTCCTGGACCGCCTGCGCGACTACGCCGCCAAGCAGGGCGCGCCGGTGGTGGCCATCTGCGCCAAGACCGAAGCCGAACTGGCCGACATGGCTGACGAGGACAAGGCGATGTTCCTGCAGGAGATGGGGCAGGACGAACCCGGCCTGAACCGGCTGATCCGCGCCGCCTTCAAGCTGCTGGGCCTGCAAACCTACTTCACCGCAGGCGTGAAGGAAGTGCGCGCCTGGACCATCCACATCGGCGACACCGCGCCGCAGGCCGCGGGCGTGATTCACACCGACTTTGAACGCGGCTTCATCCGCGCGCAGACCATCGCCTTCGACGACTTCATCGCATTCAAGGGCGAACAGGCCGCCAAGGACGCGGGAAAGATGCGCGCGGAAGGCAAGGAGTACGTGGTCAAGGATGGCGACGTGCTGAACTTCCTGTTCAACGTCTGAAGCGGCTGCCCGCCTAGCGGACGGCAGTGGTCACGAGAGCCCCGAAAGCCCGGCGTACAGTGCAGCGACCTTGAACAACGTTGACGCCTCGACACCCAGCGTCGGCCCGGCCCGTGTGCTGTGGCTGACGCTGCTGATCGGCTTGGCCTATGCCGCGCTGGGCACCGGTGCCCTGGCTCTGGCCGGACCGCCGGGCTATGCGTCGCCGCTGTACCCGCCCGCTGGCCTGGCGTTGGCGGCCGCACTGACCTACGGGCGCGCCGCCTTGCCGGGCGCCTGGCTGGGCGCCTTCCTGGTCAACGCCTGGCTGGGTTTGACCGGCGGGCAGTCCGGCATGGCGCTGGTCACCTTGCCGGCCATCATTGCCATTGGCGCTGCGGTGCAGGCCGGCCTGGGGGCGGCGCTGCTGCGCCGCTTCGTGGGGCCGAACGTGGTGCTGAACGCGCCGCGCGACATCGCGCTGGCGGGCCTCCTGGGCGGGCCGCTGACCTGCGTGGTGAGCACCACCATCGCCACCGTGGCCCTGCTGGCCACTGGGACGGTGCCCTGGGCCCAGGCCCCCGCCAACTGGCTGATCTGGTGGAGCGGCGACACATTGGGTGCGCTGATCGCCACGCCCCTGGTGCTGACGCTGATCGGCCAACCGGCCGCTGACTGGCGGCCGCGCCGCCGCACGTTGGGCATTCCGCTGCTGCTGGCACTGATCCTGGTGACTGTGGGCGTGCTGGAGACACAACGCCTGGACGACCTGCGCAAACGCGCGCTGTTTGAACGTGACGCCGAACGCCTGGCCACAGAGGCCGAAGAACGCCTGAACGGCGCGCTGCACGCGCTTCAGGCGCTCCATGGCGCGGCACTGCACCTGACACCCGGCGACGACGGCGCTCTGGGCGACGCCAGCCGCTGGTGGCTGCAACAGACGCTGCACCTGCAGGCCATGGGCTACAGCCAGCGCGTCCCCGAAGCGGGCGTGGCTGCCTTTGAAACGCAGGTGCGTGCGGCGGCCAAACCCGACTTCCGTGTCTTTGACCGCGACGCGGGCGCAGACCGCCGCCAGCGGGGCGAACTGGTCGTGATGAGGTCCATCTTCCCGCTGGAAGGCAATGCCGCCGCGCTGGGGGTCAACGTGCTGTCCATCGCCGCAGCGCGCGAAGCCGTGCTGGAGGCCCGGCTCAGCGGCCAGGCGGCATCCACCGTGGCCTTCAAGCTCACGCAGTCGGCACAGAACGAACAGGGTGTGGTGCTGTACCAGGCGCTGTATGACAAGGGCAACAAGGAGCCCTCGACGCCTGCCGAGCGCTGGTCTCAGTATTCGGGCGTGGTCTTCGTGACGCTGCGCATAGACAGCGCCTTTGCCAGCCTGACCCGCAGCGACCAGAGCCACATGCACTGGTGCTTGAGCAGCCAGGCCACGTCGGGCGAGATACGGCGTTTTGCGGGCCCAGCGGATTGCGAGACGGCCACTACCCCGGCCCGCGACTTCCAGCATCTGCGCAACTTCAGGTGGGGTGGCCGTGACCTGCATTTCAGCGTGCACGCCGACCCGGCGACCATTTCCACCGGTACCCGCGAAGCGGCCTGGCTGCTGGCCCTGTCAGGCATGACCGCCGCGGCCATGTTGGGTGCGCTGCTGCTGACGGTGACCGGCCACGCGCGCCGGACCGAACTGGCCGTGCGTGCCAGCACCGAGGAACTGCGTGGCGAGGTGACCGAACGCATGCAGGCCGAATCCGCCCTGCGCGAAAGCGGTGAGCGCTTGCGCAGCATCCTGGACAACGTGCCGTTGGGCGTCATGTTCCTGGACCCGCAGGGCTACCTGATCGAATGCAACCCGCGCCTGTGCGCCATGACCGGCCGCACACCGCCCCAGTTGCTGGGCCACTCGGTGGCGGAACTGGTGCATGCCGACGACACCGGGCTGATCCGCCGCATGCGCCGCGACCTGGTGCGGGGCGACGCCCTGAGCGTGGTGGACGCCGTGCGCCTGCGCGAGAGCAGCATCACGGCACGCGTCAGCGCCACCGCCATGCGCGACGCCAAGGGCCGCACGCTGCGCATGGTGGCTGTTGTGGAGGACATCACCGAACACCTGCGCCTGGAGGCGTCTGAACGTGCGCTGCAGCAGGCCGAAGCCGCCAACCACGCCAAGAGCGAATTCCTGTCGCGCATGAGCCATGAGCTGCGCACACCGCTCAACGCCATGATCGGCTTCGCCCAGTTGCTGGGCCTGGACCGTGAGCCCGCATTGGCCGCCCACCAGCGCGAGTGGACGCAGCAGATCCAGCGCGCCGGCTGGCATCTGCTGGACCTGATCAACGAGACCCTGGACCTGGCGCGCATCGAGTCGGGCGCCGTGCAGCTGACGCTGGAACCGCTGCTGCTGCAGCCGATGGTGGCCGCCTGCCGGGGCATGGTGGCCGGCCTGGCCGAACAGCGCCAGTTGCGCCTGCGCGAGCAGTTGGATCCGGCCGCCGGCGGCGTGCTGGCCGACGTCACTCGCCTGAAGCAGGTGTTGACCAACCTGCTGTCCAACGCGGTCAAGTACAACCGCGCGGGCGGTGAGGTGACGCTCAGCAGCCAGCTGCGGCCCGACGGCCGCGTGGACATCTCGGTCACCGACACCGGCCTGGGCATGACCCCCGAACAGTTGTCGCGCCTGTTCCAGCCCTACAACCGGCTGGGCCGCGAGCACAGCAACATCGAAGGCACGGGCATCGGCCTGGTCATCACGCAACGCCTGACGGAACTGATGGGCGGCCAGCTGGCGGTGAGCAGCCGCGTCGGCGTGGGTTCCACCTTCGTGCTGACCCTGCCCGCCGCCACCGGCACCGTGGCGCCGCCGCAGCGCTACACCGAGACATCGCCAGCGCCCTATCAGCAACGGCTGGTGCACTACGTGGAAGACAACGAGACCAACATCGAGGTCATGCGTGGCGTGCTGGCGCAGCGCGCGCAGGTGGTGCTGAAGACGTCCATGCTGGGGCTGGACGGCCTGGCCGCCATCCGCCGCGACAAGCCCGACCTGGTGCTGCTGGACATGCACCTGCCCGACATCAGCGGGCTGGAACTGCTGCGCCACCTGAAGCAGGACGACGATGTGGCCGACATCCCGGTGATCGTGGTATCTGCGGACGCCACCGCGGGCCAGATGGAGCAGGCGCTGACCTTGGGCGCCCTGCACTATGTGACCAAACCGCTGGAGGTGTCCGACTTTCTGGCGCTGGTGGACAAGGCGCTGGAATCAGCGGACACACGCTGGGGCATGTGAGCGCACGCTCTCATGATCGTAACCAACTGGCTTCACCAGCAGCAGCCGTAGTCGCGGCAGGTCTTCTGCATCAGCACTCATAACAGGAGAGTGCTAATATGGATGGAACTGACCAGCCCTGCAGGGACTCCTAGCCCCCATGAACACCACAGCTGCCACCACCCTTACCTTGCGTGACCCCTGGTCCATGGTGCCGTCACTCGGCAACCTGGACGCGTACGTGACGGCCGTCAACCGGCTGCCCATGCTGACGCAAACCGAGGAAACCGAGCTCGCCCGTTCACTGCGTGACCGTGGCGACGTGCAAGCCGCCGGGCAGTTGGTGCTGTCGCACCTGCGGCTGGTGGTCAGCATTTCGCGCCAGTACATGGGTTACGGCCTGCCCCAGGGCGACCTGATCCAGGAAGGCAATGTCGGCCTGATGAAGGCCGTCAAGCGCTTCGACCCGGAACAGGGTGTGCGCCTGGTGAGCTATGCCATGCACTGGATCAAGGCCGAGATCCATGAGTACATCCTGAAGAATTGGCGCATGGTCAAGGTGGCCACCACCAAGGCCCAGCGCAAGCTGTTCTTCAACCTGCGCTCCATGAAGCAGCGCCTCAAGCAAGGCGCTGGCGGCGCCGATGGCGACACCTTCCGCAACACGCTGACCCCCGCCGAGGTGGCGTTTGTCGCGAGCGAGTTGAACGTCAAGCCCGAAGAAGTGGTGGAGATGGAAACGCGCCTGTCCGGCGGCGACGTGGCCCTGGAGCCGCAGACTGACGACGGCGAGGAGAGCTACGCCCCCATCGCCTACCTGGCCGACGACACGCACGAACCCACACAGCGCCTGGAAGCGCGCCACCGCGACTGGCTGGCCGGCGACGGCATCCAGTCCGCTTTGGGCGCGCTGGACGCACGCAGCCGCCGTGTGGTGGAAGAGCGCTGGCTCAAGGTCAATGACGATTCATCGGGCGGCATGACGCTGCACGAACTGGCCGCCGAATACGGCGTCAGCGCCGAGCGCATCCGCCAGATCGAAGTGGCCGCGTTCAAGAAGATGCGCAAGGCGCTGGACGCAGTGGCCGCCTGAGCGGGCAGAGCCGAGATCAGCCCTGCGCCAGCAGGGCTTTCAAGTCGCTGGTCAGCGCTTCTGCGCCCACGCCGTAGCGCGTGAAGAGGCGCACCTTGCCCTTGGCATCAAAGACGTAGCTGCCGGCCGTGTGGTCCATGCTGTAGTTGCCTTCGGTCGAACCGGGTACCTTGGCGTAGAACACCTTGAAGGCCTTGGCTGTGGCCTTGGTTTCGTCGGCTGTGCCGCGCAGCGCCACAAAGCCGGAGCCGAAGTTGTCCACATAGGCCTTCAACAGCGGCGCCGTGTCGCGTTCCGGGTCCACCGTGATGAAGATGCCCTGCACCCGGTCACCGTCCGCGCCCAGCGCCTTCTTGACGGCCGCCAGTTCCAGCAGCGTGGTCGGACAGACGTCCGGGCAGTGCGTGAAGCCGAAGAAGACCACCGTGACCTTGCCCTTGAAGTCGGCCAGCGTGCGGCGCTTGCCGTCCGCGTCAGGCAGGTCGAAGTTCTGGGCGTATTCCGCGCCGGTGATGTCGATCGCCTTGAACGAGCCCGGCGACGCCGCTCGGTCGCAGGCAAGCAACAGCAGGCCGGATGCGGCAGCAGCGATCAAAAAGCGGCGGGGAACAGCCATGGACTCAGGTAGTGGTCCAGCAACAGCGCCGCGAACAGCAGCGACAGGTGCCAGATGGAAAAGCGGAAAGTGCGGCGGGCCAGCGCGTCGCTGTAGTCGCGCCACAGCTGAAAGCCATAGGCCATGAAGCCCACACCCAGGATCACGGCGGCGCCCAGGTACAACGGCCCGCTCATGCGGAAGACAAAGGGCAGCAGCGTGGCCGCAAACAGCACGATGGTGTACAGCAGCACCTGCAGCCGCGTGAATTCCGGCCCGTGGGTGATGGGCAGCATGGGCAGGCCGGCCTTGCGGTAGTCCTCGGCGCGGTACAGCGCCAGCGCCCAGAAGTGCGGTGGCGTCCACAGGAAGATGATCAGGCACAGGATCAGCGCGTCGTGACCCACGTCACCCGTCATCGCCGCCCAGCCCAGCACCGGCGGCATGGCGCCGGACGCACCACCGATGACGATGTTTTGCGGCGTCAGCGGCTTGAGCACGACGGTGTAGATCACGGCATAACCTACAAATGTGGCGAAAGTCAGCCACATGGTCAGCGGGTTGACCCACAGGTACAGCACCGCGCTGCCGGCCGCGCACAGCACCGTGGAGAAAACCAGGGCCCGCATGGTGGACAGCTCGCCCTTGGCCGTGGGCCGCCAGGCGGTGCGTGCCATGTTGCGGTCGATCTGCTGCTCCACCAGGCAGTTGAAGGCCGCCGCAGCCGCAGCCACCAGCCAGATGCCCACGGTGGCGGCACCGGCCAGGCGCCAGTCCGGCCAGCCAGGCTCTGCCAGCAGCATGCCAATCAGCGCGCAGAAGACGATCAACTGCACCACGCGTGGTTTGGTCAGCGCGTAGTACTGGGCCCAGACGTTGGCGGCTGGGCGGGGGGCGGTGAGGGTCTGGGACATGCTGGGGAACCCGGGATTCTAGGCAGCCGGCGCCCAGGCGCGGGATTCTTGGCCTGAGGCACGCTGCGCGGTACGCGCCAGCAACAGCGTCATCAAGAGCACCAGACCCGCCGCACCTGCCGAATGGGCCAGCGCCGCCAGCAGCGGCCAACCCAGCACCACGTTCGACAAACCGGTGGCCAGTTGCGCCAGCAGGACCAGGCCCAGGCCGGCACCAAACCGGCCCAGCGTTGCGTTCTGCGCGCGCCGGTGCCACAGGGCCCAGGCAAGTGCCAGCAGCAGCGCCGCTGCGAGCACCGCCATCAGCCGGTGCGCCATGTGGATGGCCACCAGCGCCGCCAAGCTGCGGGCGCCGTTGGGCCCCGCCTCCCCCAGCCCTCGCAGCAGGGTAAAACCGCTGGCCAAGTCCATGTCGGGCCACCACTGGCCGTTGCATTGCGGGAAGCCGGTGCAGGCCAGCACAGCGTAGTTGGTGCTGACCCAGCCGCCCAGCGTGATCTGCAGCGCCAATGCGGCGACCGCGGCCCAGACCAGGCGACGCAACCCGGCCGGTGCTTCAGCCGCACGCTGAGTGAAGGCCGTGTGCTGCAAGGCCAGCAGCACCAGCAGGATCAATCCACCCAGCAGGTGCGCGGTGACCACCAGCGGGTACAGCTTGAGTGTCACCGTGTACTTGCCGAAGAGGCCCTGCACCACCACCCACACCAGCGTGGCTGTGGGCCACCAGGGCGACAGCGGCAATTTGCGCCGCGCCAGCCAGCTGGCGGCAGTCATCACCAGGATCAGCACGCCCACCAGCATGGCCAGGTAGCGGTGGATCATTTCTATCCAGGCCTTGGACCAGGTCACCGGGCCGCCGGGTGCTGCCGTTTGCGCCGCATGAATGTCCGCTCGTGCGCCCAGCGGGCTGGCTTCGCCGTAGCAGCCGGGCCAGTCCGGGCAGCCCAGGCCCGAGTCGCTGAGGCGTGTGAAGGCGCCAAAGACGATGAGATCGAAGGTCAGGAACAGGGTCAGTGCCGTCAGTGCCGCCAGGCGCACGCGCGTGTCGGCGCCGCGCTGGCGCAGCCACAGCCAGGACAGCGGCAGCGTGGCCAGCGTCAAGGTCAGCAGCGCCATGCGGGCGGCAGGCGCGAAGTCGACCAAGGCCTGGGTGCTGGTGGCGTCCACGGTGTTCAGCGCCCTGCCTTGTCCCAGCCCGCGGACGCACGCAGGAGCCGTTCGATGTCGCGCTTGATCTTGCCCGGCTGCGGATCAGCCGGCATGCGCATCATCCAATCGCCCGTGGGGTCCACGACATAGACATGCTCTTCCAGCGTATGGCCGGCCTCGGGCTGCAGCCAAGCCGCCAAGGCTTCGCGTGGCACACGCAGGACCTGCACGGGCACAGCGCCGCCCGTGGCCTCACGCAGGGCCGCGCGGGGCTGACCGCCATCGACCACGAACCAGACCTTGTCGATGCGGTCGCGGTCACGGCCCAACATCTCGCGCAGCTGGCGCTGCAGGTACAGGCGCTGTTCGCAGGCGGCGTCACAGCTGGAGGGCGCCACCACGACCATCAGCCACTGGCCCTTCAGGCTGGCGGCCTTCACGGCTTGGCCGTCCAGGCTGGACAGAGGCAAGTCCGGCAGACTGCGTGTGGGCAGGATCAGCGTGCCGTAGTTGGTGCGGCCACTGGGCTGAAGCAGGTAGTAGGTGACGTAGGACGCGATCACCGGTGCGGCGCACACGGCCAGCACCACCAGCATCTTCAGGCGGCCCAGGCGGGTGCGGCGTTCGCCCGCTTGTGCGGGGTCGGCGAGGTCCGGGCCATTCACCGAATGCACGGTCAGGGTCAGCGGTTCGGCGTCAGGTTTCATGCTTCAGGATCAAGGGCTGCGGCGCGCCGGCGCGGGCGGATCAGTTGGAACCAGACATACAAGACCACGGTCAGCAGCGACAGGCTGAACCACTGGAAGGCGTAGCCGTAGTGCTTGTGCACGCCTGTGTTGGGTGCTGGCCACTGGCGCACAAGACCGCCCTCGCTGCGAGCCCCAGCGTCGTCCTGGATCAGCACCCAGCGCTTGAGCTTCAGGCGGCTTTCCAGTGCGTAGGCATCAACGGCCAGATTCTGCCGGATGGGTCCCGAAGCCGCCCCGTCGAACTCGTACAACCGTGACAGCGCGGGGGCGATGCGACCGGCCACGGCCACCACACCCGGCTCTGCGGGCGGAGGCGGCACATGCGTGCGATCGGCGGCGTCGCGCGGCAACCAGCCGCGTTGCACCAGCACGGCCGTGCCGTCGTCCAGACGCAGCGGCGTGACCAGGTAGAAGCCGGTGCGGCCGTTGATCGGCCGGTTGTCCAGGTAGATGCTGAATTCATTGAGCCACACACCGCTGGCCTGCGTCTGCCGGTACTCCTGCGCACGCACATCGGTGGGACTGCTGGGCCAGTCCGCCGCGGGCAGCGGTGGCAGTGCGCTGCGCTGGTCCAGTGCAGCCTGCATGGTCGTCTTCTGTGCGGCGCGGTCCAGTTGCCACCAGCCCAGGCGGGCCGTCAACAAAGCCAGCGCAAGTGCCGCCACCAGGATCAGCAGGCGATGCTTCAAGCCAGCACCCGGGGCGGATAATCATGCCGCATGAAAACCGTGATGGTGTTGATGCTGATCGCCGTGCTGGTTGCGCTGGGCAGTGCCGGTGTGTTCATGCTGCGCAAGGGCACGCAGGGCGAAGGCCGCAACAAGCAGATGGCGCGTGCGCTGGCGCTGCGCGTCGGCTTGTCGGTGGCCTTGTTCCTGTTCATCCTGCTCAGCTGGTACATGGGTTGGGTGCGGCCCACCGGCATCCCCATCGGACGCTGAGGCCGCAAAGCACAAACGCCGCGCAAGGCGGCGTTTGTCCGTTGACGACCTGAACGCTCAGAGCCAATACACGAGGAAGTACAGCCCGAGCCACACCACGTCCACGAAGTGCCAGTACCAGGCGGCGCCTTCGAAACCGAAGTGATGCTCCGGTGTGAAGTGGCCCTTCATCAGTCGGATAGTGATGAAGGTCAGCATCAGCATGCCGACGAACACATGGAAGCCGTGGAAGCCGGTCAGCATGAAGAAGGTGCTGCCGAAGATGCCGCTGGACAGCTTCAGGTTCAGCTCGGAGTAGGCATGGTGGTACTCGTAGGCCTGCACACACACGAAGGTGGCGCCCAGGATCACTGTGATCCACATCCAGGCAATGGTCTTGGTGCGCTGGCCGGCAAGCAGGGCATGGTGGGCGATGGTCAGCGTCACGCCCGACGTCAACAGCAGGGCCGTGTTGATGGTGGGCAGGGGCCAGGGGCCCATGGTGGTGAAGGGTTCCACGGTGCCGGCAGGCGAGGCCGTGACGCCGCCACCCGCGCTGGGCCAGATGGCTTTGAAGTCGGGCCACAGGATCTGGTGGTCCAGGTTGCCCAGAGTCGGCACCGAATGCACACGGGCCCAGTACAGCGCGCCGAAGAAAGCAGCGAAGAACATCACCTCGCTGAAGATGAACCAGCTCATGCTCCAGCGGAAGGACACGTCGATGCGCTGGGAGTACAGGCCGCCTTCGCTCTCAGAAATAGCCTGGCGGAACCACACGAACAGGGTCGCCAGCCAGACCACCATGCCCAGCAGCAGCGAATAAGCGCCCCAGCCGTGGCCGTTGACCCATTGGGCTGCGCCAAGGATCACCAGGAAAAGACCGATGGCCGCCTGCACCGGGTAAGGCGACGGCGCCGGGACGAAGTAGTACGGGGTGTGGCCCGCTGGCGTGGTGGCTGACATTCGGAACTTTCTCCTCGAACCCTCAAAAAACCTGATTTGCGTTGGGGTCAGGCGGCCACGCCGCTCGAGACAACCCAACGTACCAACAACACGATGGCGCTCACAAAGAGTGCCGCACCCAGGACGCCACCGATCACCACGTGCACCGGGTTGAGCTTCTGCACGTCTTCTTCATAGCCCGACGAGCGGCGGATGCCGAAGAACGACCATGCCACCGCGCGCATGGTCTGCAGCGGAGACGCGGGCCGCTGGACGGCGTCCTTCAGCTCGCCGCTCATGCACCGGCTCCCACAGCCGCCACGGCCGCAGTACCCGCGCGCAGGCCACCGGCCGGTGCCGCAGGCGTCTTGCCGCCTACTTCAAAGAAGGTGTAGGACAGCGTGATGGTGGTGACGTCCTTGGGCAGCTTGGGGTCGATCACGAAGACCACCGGCCACTTCTTGGATTCACCCGGTGCCAGGGTGTATTCGTTGAAGCAAAAACACTCCAGCTTGTTGAAGTGCGTCGATGCCTGCATGGGCGCGTAGCTGGCAATGGCCTGCGCGGACATGGTCCGGTTCTGCACGTTCTTGAATTCGTACATCACCGTCATCATTTCGCCCGGGTGCACCTGCAGCGAGCGCACGGCCGGCTTGAAGTCCCAGGGGCCGCGGGCATTGGCGTCGAACTCCACAGTGATACTGCGGCTGGCATCCACCTGCGTGTTGATTGTCTTGCGGCCAGCCCAGTTGACCGAACGCTCTTCCGACAGCGCCAGCACGTTGATGCCCAGTGCCTCGCAGATGGCGCTGTACATAGGCACCAGCGCATAGCCGAAGCCGAACATCAGGCCCACCACGACCACGAGCTTGCCCAGCAAACGCCGGTTCTCCCGGCGCGCTGGCTCCTTGGCAGGCTTGGGGTCAGGGCTGTTCATGGCTCAGTGCGGCCCCAGCCAGACCATCTTGACCACAAAGCCGAGCAGGAACAACAAGGCCACCGATGCCAGGATCAGTGCCAGCCGCAGATTGGCCTTGCGCTGTTGTTCGTTGAGGGCCATGTCGTGTGTTCCCGGCTTGAGCTCAGGCGTGCTCAGCCGATCACTTTGGTGGCGTTGGCATTCAGCTTGGGCGGCGTCTCAAAGGTGTGGAAGGGCGCCGGTGACGGCACTTCCCATTCCAAACCTTCGGCCGCTTCCCAGGGCTTCTGCGGGGCGGGCTCGCCCTTGCCGCGCATCATGGGCAGGGCCACGAACAGGAAGAAGTACACCTGCATGAAACCGAAGCCGAAGGCGCCAATGGACGCCAGCATGTTGAAGTCGGCGAACTGCATCGGGTAGTCGGCATAACGACGCGGCATGCCGGCCAGACCCAGGAAGTGCATGGGGAAGAAGGTGACGTTGAAGAAGATCAACGATCCCCAGAAGTGGATCTTGCCGCGGGTTTCGCTGTACATCACCCCGGTCCACTTGGGGCCCCAGAAGTAGACGCCACCGAACAGGCCAAACAGCGAACCTGCCACCAGCACGTAGTGGAAGTGCGCCACGACGTAGTAGGTGTCCTGCAACTGGATGTCGATCGGCGTCAGCGCCAGCACGAGGCCGGTGAAGCCACCCATCGTGAACAGGAACAGGAAGCCGACGGCGAACAGCATCGGCGTCTCGAAGGTCATCGAGCCGCGCCACATCGTGGCCAGCCAGTTGAAGATCTTCACGCCCGTGGGCACCGCGATCAGCATCGTGGCG
>JANOAM010000095.1:0-3110 GCA_031411215.1 Betaproteobacteria bacterium | reverse complement strand
CCCGCGCACCGGCTGCGGCCACGAAGTGGCGGTTGCAGGGGTAGCTGGGGTCGGGCATCAGCACCTCGTCGCCGGGCTCGAACAGCGCCAGGCAGGCCAGCTGCAACGCGCCCGAGGCGCCGGCCGTGATGACGATGCGCGACGGGTCCACGTCCACGCCCCAGCGGGTGCCGTACCAGGCTGCGATGCGCTCACGCAGCTGCGGCAGCCCCGTGGCCTGCGTGTACTGCGTATGGCCGGCCAGCAGGCAGCGTTCCGCGGCTTCGCGCACCAGCGGCGCGGCGCTGAAGTCGGGTTCGCCGATGTTGAGGAAGACCATCTCCTCGCCACCTTGCCGCGGGTCGCATTCGGGGCTGTGCGCCAGGGCGAAGGCGTCCTTGGCGAGCTCCATCACGTAGAAGGGCTCGATGGCATCGAGCCGGCTCGCGGTGCGGATGGCCATTCGCTGGAGGTTCAACGCCGGGTGGGTCGTGCTTCGTTGGGCCGGAGGTCGGCAGCGCAGCGGTCCAGCACGCCGTTGACGTACTTGTGGCCGTCGGTGCCACCAAAGGACTTGGTCAGCTCCACCGCTTCGTTGATGGCGACGCGGTAGGGAATGTCCAGGCAGTGCTGCAATTCGTAGGCGCCGATCAGCAGCGCGGCGTGTTCCACCGGCGACAGCATCGTGGTCTTGCGGTCCACGTGGCGCGCCAGTGCGGCGTCCAGTGCGGCGGCCTGTTCAATCACACCGTGCAGCAGCGCGTCGAAATGGGCGCGGTCGCATTTGCCAAAACCGTCCTGCTCCAGGATGTGGGCCTCAATCGCGGCGACGCTTTCGCCCGACAGCAGCCACTGGTACAGGCCCTGCAGCGCCAGTTCGCGCGAACGGCGGCGTGCCGATTTGGGTGCGGCACGTTTTTTGGCCGGGTCGGTCTTGGGTGCCGGGAACGTGTCCGCGGCGGCAGTGGGTGCGTCGCTCACGACAGGTCTTCCAGCAGGTTGGCCATTTCCACTGCCACGCGTGCAGCGTCGCGGCCCTTGTCTTCGGCACGGGCCCAGGCCTGGGCTTCGTTTTCGACGGTGAGGATGGCGTTGGCGATGGGCACCTGGTGGTCCAGCTGCACGCGCGTGACGCCCGCGCCGCTTTCGTTGGCCACCAGTTCGAAGTGGTAGGTCTCGCCGCGGATGATGCAGCCCAGGGCCACCAGCGCGTCGAAGTCGCCGCTGTCGGCCATGGCTTTCAGGGCAATCGGAATTTCCAGCGCGCCGGGCACGGTGACGTGGCGGATGTCGCTGTCGTCCACGTCCAGCCGTTGCAGTTCGGCCAGGCAGGCCGCGGCCAGCTTGCTGGTGATGGCGTCGTTGAAGCGGGCGCGCACGATGCCTATGCGCAGGCCTTCGCCGATCAACTCGCCGGACGTGCCTTTGTCAGCGGCTTGCATGGTGATGTTCTTTCATGGTGTTCAGGATGCAGCGGCGGCGAAGCCGGTGACTTCCAGCCCATAGCCGGCCATGCTGGGCATGCGGCGCGGGCTGCCGAGCAGGCGCATGCGGCGCACACCCAGTTCACGCAGGATCTGCGCGCCGACGCCGTAGGTGCGCAGGTCCATCTGCGCACGTTCGGCCTGGGCCGCGGCCTCGGCGCCGGTGAATTGCGGCAGCAGCGCGGCGGCTTCGGACGTGCAGTTCAGCAGCACGGCCACGCCGGCTTTGCTCTGGTGCAGCGCAGACAGCGCCGCGCTGAGTGGCCAGGAGTGACCTCCACCACGCTGGTCCAGCAGGTCCATCGCTGTGAAGGGCTCATGCACACGCACCAGCACCTCGTCCAGCGGTGTCCACTGGCCATGCGACAGCGCCAGGTGTAGCGCGCCGCCCTTGTCGCGGTAGGACGTGCAGTCAAACGCGCCCTGCGGCGTGTGCAGCGTGCGCTGGCCGACACGTTCAATCAGGCTTTCATTGCGGCTGCGGTAGCCGATGAGGTCGGCGATGGTGCCGATCTTCAGGCCATGTTCACGGGCAAAAACTTCCAGGTCCGGCAGGCGGGCCATGGTGCCGTCGTCCTTCATCACCTCGCAGATCACCGCCGCGGGCAGCAGGCCCGCCATGCCGGCCAGGTCGCAGCCGGCTTCGGTGTGGCCGGCGCGCATCAACACGCCGCCGTCCTGCGCCTGCAGCGGGAAGATGTGGCCGGGCTGGACCAGGTCGGCCGGGTGCGCGTCGCGTGACACGGCGGCGGCCACGGTGCGTGCGCGGTCGGCGGCGCTGATGCCGGTCGTCACGCCCGTGGCGGCTTCAATGGACACGGTGAAGGCCGTGCCGTGTTTGGTGCCGTTGCGGCTGACCATGGGCGGCAGCCGCAGCTTCTCGCAGCGTTCGCGCGTGAGCGTCAGGCAGATCAGGCCGCGTGCGAAGCGGGCCATGAAGTTGATGGCCTCGGGTGTGACGTGTTCGGCCGCCAGCACCAGGTCACCTTCATTTTCCCGGTCTTCCTCGTCCACGAGGATGACCATGCGGCCTGCTGCGAGTTCGGCCACCAGTTCGGGGACGGGTGAAATCGACATCGCCGGATTGTAGGCGGCGGGCCCTGGCAAGGCCGGTCAGCAGGGGCTCAGGCTGCGGGAGTGGCACGCGCGCGGACGCGGGCGCGGATGCGCAGGTCGGGGCCCATGGGTACGCAGTCGATGATGTCCAGGGCGACCTGTTCCGACAAGGCCTGCAAGGGCCCCCACAAGGCCATGGGCTGGCCCGGGCCCAGCAGCATGGGGGCCAGGTACAGCAGCACTTCGTCCACCAGGCCAGCGGCCAGGAAGGCGCCGTTGAGCTGTGCGCCGGCTTCCAGGTGAAGTTCGTTGATGGCGCGATCAGCCAGGTGGCGCAGCAGGGCGTGCAGATCGACCTGCGGGCCATCTGCTCGGCTCTGCGCTGTTGGCAAATGCAGCAGCTCGGCTCCCGCGTCTGCCAGCGCCTGGCTGGCTGGCCCCGCAGGCGCCGCGCCGACCACCAGCACCTGGCCCGGCGGCGCCAGCAGCCGCGCCGTGGGCGGCAGGCGGAACTGCGAGTCCAGCACCACGCGCAAGGGCTGGCGGGGCGTGTCGACCAGGCGCACATCCAGGCGCGGGTCGTCGGCCAGG
>JANOAM010000094.1:0-5545 GCA_031411215.1 Betaproteobacteria bacterium | reverse complement strand
TGGGCGCCTTGCTGCAAGTGCCGCCGGGCCAGGAGCCGGGCTTTGCGCTGGAGTGCGACGACGTGCACCTGCTGCGTGTGGTGGCGCTGGAAACCGACACCGTGCTGGGCGCCACGCGCGTGGCCATGCGCGACGACGTGCAGGCGGGCCGCCTGGTGGAACTGGTGGTGACGGGCCTGCCCGTGCTCTACGCCGAGATGGGCGTGGTGAGCCTGCGCAACCGCAGCCCTTCGCCGCTGGCGCGCCACGCCATCCAGCTGATCAGCGACGTGGCGGCCGAGGTCAACGTCTGAAGCGGCCGGCGCAGGGCGCCAGCGGCCAAGCCGCGACTCAGTTCGTCATGGAAGCGCCCGCCGTCTCCACGGGCGTGATGCGCGTTTCGTCAAAGGGTGCCTGGGGCGCCGGCATGGAGGCCAAAGCGGGCAGCGCGGCCGCTGCGGTCTGTGGCACGGCTTGACTGGCCTGGGCGTCGATCGAGCAGCCACTGATGGCAGCCGATAGAACGGCACAAAGTGTGGTCACGGCGACCCAGCTGAAATGACGAGGCATGAAGAACTCCTTGGCAAAAGCGCGGGAGGGCAACGCCGCCACCCGCCTCGTCCGTATCGGCATGCGGGGGCCGTCATGGAGCCCGGGGCTGGAGCCACGGGCAGGCACAAATCACGCTTGGCACCGCTGCGAAGGCCGGCCAGGTGGGCCTAACGTGGAATCGGACGCGGTTTGCCGTTGGCGTCTATGGCCACGTAGGTGAGTGACGCCTCGGTCACCTTCACCACGTGCAGGTTTTCCGGGTTGCGCTCGGCATAGACCTCCACGTGCACGGTGACGCTGGTGGTGCCGATGCGTTCCACCTTGGCGTAGAAGCTGAGCAGGTCGCCCAGGCTCACCGGCTGCTTGAAGATGAACTGGTTGACCGCCACGGTGGCGATGCGCCCCTTGGCGATGCGCGCCGGCAGCACGGCGCCGGCCAGGTCCACCTGGGCCATGATCCAGCCGCCGAAGATGTCGCCGTTGGCGTTGACGTCCGCCGGCAGCGGCATCACGCGCATCACCAGTTCGCGGTCGCCGCTCAGGCCCAGCGGGGCCATCAGGGTGGGTTGGTGGTCCATGGTGCTGATGCCCGCCTTCAGAAGGTTGTTGGGGCCGGGCGCGACAATCGCAGCATGCCCCCTCACGCCACGACTGTAGCCGCCCCTCAAGCCACGACCACGACCACGCCCGCCGCCCAACGCTCCGACTGGGGCACGCTGGCCAAGCTGCTGCCCTACCTGTGGCGCTACCGCTGGCGCGTGGGCATCGCGCTGGGTTTCCTCATCAGCGCCAAGGTGGCCAATGTGTCGGTGCCGGTGCTGCTGAAGCACCTGATCGATTCACTGTCGCCTCAGACGGGCGGCGCCTACGCGCCGCTTTTGAAGCCGGGCAGCGCGGCGGCCATCCTGGTGGTGCCGGTGAGCCTGTTGGTGGCCTACGGCCTGCTGCGCCTGTCCACGTCCTTGTTCACTGAACTGCGAGAGTTGATCTTCGCCAAGGCCACCGAAGGCACGGCGCGCAGCATCAGCCTGGAAGTCTTCCGCCACCTGCACGCCTTGAGCCTGCGCTTCCATCTGGAACGCCAGACCGGCGGCATGACACGCGACATCGAGCGCGGCACCCGCGCCGTGCACTCGCTGATCAGCTATTCGCTGTACAGCATCTTCCCCACCATCGTGGAAGTGGTGCTGGTGCTGGTGCTGCTGTCGGTGCAGTTCGACATGGCCTTTGCGTGGATCACCGCCGCTGCGCTGGTCTTCTACATCGCCTTCACCGTGACGGTAACGGAATGGCGCACGCAGTTCCGCAAGCAGATGAACGAGCTGGACTCCAGCGCCCACACCAAGGCCATCGACTCGCTCTTGAACTACGAGACCGTCAAGTACTTCAACAACGAGGAGTTCGAGGCCAGACGTTACGACGAGAACCTGGAGAAGCTGCGCCGCGCTGCGCTGAAAAGCCAGAGCACGCTGTCGATGCTCAACACCGGCCAGCAGCTGATCATTGCCGCGGCCTTGATCACCATGCTGTGGCGCGCCACGCAGGGTGTGGTGGATGGGCGGCTGACGCTGGGTGACCTGGTGATGATCAACGCCTTCATGATCCAGCTCTACATCCCGCTGAACTTCCTGGGTGTGATGTACCGCGAGATCAAGCAGGCGCTGACCGACCTGGACAAGATGTTCGGCCTGCTGGACCGCAACCGCGAGGTGGACGACACGCCGGGCGCGTTGCCGCTGCAGGTGCGCGAAGGCACGGTGCGCTTCGAGCATGTGAACTTCGCCTACGACCCCGCGCGGCCCATCCTGCACGACCTGACGTTCGAGATTCCGGCCGGCAAGACAGTGGCGGTGGTCGGACCTTCCGGTGCGGGCAAGAGCACGCTGGCGCGGCTGCTGTACCGCTTCTACGACGTGTCGGGCGGCGCCATCACCATCGACGGCCAGGACATCCGCCAGGTCACGCAGGGCAGCCTGCGTTCGGCCATCGGCATCGTCCCGCAGGACACGGTGCTGTTCAACGACACCGTGCAATACAACATCGCCTACGGCCGTCCCGGCGCCACGCGGGACGAGGTGGAAGGCGCGGCCAAGGCGGCGCACATCCACAACTTCATCAGTGCCACCCCTGCGGGCTACGGCACCATGGTGGGCGAACGCGGCCTGAAGTTGAGTGGTGGTGAGAAGCAGCGTGTGGCCATTGCACGCACGCTGCTGAAGAACCCGCCCATCCTGATCTTCGACGAAGCCACGTCTGCGCTGGACAGCGCCAACGAGCGCGCCATTCAGGCCGAGTTGCGTGCGGTGTCGCAGGGGAAGACCGCGCTGGTCATCGCGCACCGCCTGTCCACCGTGGTGGACGCGCACGAGATCGTGGTGCTGGAAGCCGGCCGTGTGGTGGAACGCGGGGCGCATGCGGACCTGCTGGCGCGCAACGGGCGCTATGCGGAGATGTGGCGGTTGCAGCAGAGCGGGCAGGATGCTGTGGCGTGATCGGCGCGATGGGGTGTTGTGCTGCGTTCATGTCCCCCGCCAAGGATCAACTGGCGTTGGTCCTTGGCTCGCCACTGACGTTGAGCGTCAGTCAATCCAGCGCAATGACCGTATCACCGTCCTGCGCCACGCAACCATCGGCCAGCGGCACCCACCCACGCCGCAGCAGCACGTGCTTGTCGGTGTGGCAAAGCTCCAGCCGTTCCGCTGAAGGAACATGCCCTCGCACAAAGGTCTCGATGGACTCCGGCATGCTCACCACGAAGTGCGCCTGGGCGAGTTCTTCTTCCGGGTGGTCGTCGCGGTGCAGCCAGGGGCTGAAGGACGTCAGCCACAGCAGCGGGCGGATGCCCACGGAGATCGCTGATCCGTTGTAACCCTGGGCCTTGAGCCAGCTCTGCGCCGCAGCACGCGGTGCCGTGGCGGCATCGGCCGATGCGCCGCCCCAGGCCAAGCCCAGCAGCTCAGCCACCCACTGGTTGCAGTTCTGGTACTTGAGCGTGTAGCTGTAGGCGTTGGCGCTGTAGGTGGCGCCCAGCAGCGACAGCGCCGTGCGGTTGTCCAGCGCCGCGGGTTCCAGCGCCGCGGTGGCATCGGCGGGCAAGGTCACCAGGCTGATGTAGCCCAGGTCCGGGTTCTCGGTGCCCAGCAAGAAGGCGGGCAGGCCTTGGTCGAAGAGGCGTGGCATCTGCTCGTCGCAGCTGAAGTAGAGCTGGCGCACGGCCCAGGGCGCATCTTTGCTGCCGGCCAGGCTGAGACCCGAATGCGAGTAGCGCATGCCGAACCAGCGCAGGTTCAGGCCGGACCGCGCGATCAGCGCCGCGCGTGTGCCGGATTTTTCCAGCTCGTCCTTCAGGATGCCGGCCACACGCAGCAGCTTGTCCTGCTGCGCGGCGCTCATCTTGGCGGGTGAATCGCAGTAGTGCAGCGTGCCGGCATGGGCCGCCGGCAGCACCAGCGCAGCGGCCAAGAAAAAGGCCGCATGGGCCAGGCCCACGCGGCCGTTCAGCAAGCGCACGTGTTTACAGCGTGACGGGCTTGGTGGCCAGTTCGCGGTACCAGTCGTCGCGCAGCACCAGGAAGAAGGGCTCCCGTGTGTCGGCGGCGGCAAACTGCAGCCCGTATTGGTGGGACTTGGCGGTGACCACCACACCCACGGCCAGCTTGCCTTGTGCAGCGGCTTCCTGCGGCAGGGTCAGGTTGAACTCTTCGCCGCTGTCGTTGGTGGCGCGCAGCGTCAGCCGCAGCTTGCCTGGCGCGGCGGCGTCAGCCACCTGGATGACCTTGTAGTCGCCTTCAGCCACCTTGTCGCCCTTGGACGAGCTGTTGCTGGATTTCTCGACCGATGTCGACAGGCTGCCCACGGAAGCCGACGAGCCGTCGGACGAGGCCGAGGACGCGGAGCTGGCAGCATGGGCTGGCAGCGTCGCGACCAAGCCGGACAAGGCCAGCGCGGCGAGAAGCGGGTTCAGTTTCAGACTCATGGGCTCTCCGAGGTTGGTGAAACGGTGACCATGCTATCGGGCAATCCCTGAGCCGGGTAGGGCCGGCTGGCAACAGTCTGCAGCCCGTTCGTGCACCAAGTCCTTCAGGGCGCGCCCCGAGGTGATGCATGACAACCCCCCACTACACTGTTCTGCATGGAGACCAAGTGGCTGGAAGACTTCGTGAGCTTGGCGGAAACCCGCAGCTTCTCGCGGTCTGCGCAGCTGAGGCACGTCACGCAGCCGGCGTTTTCGCGCCGCATCCAGGCACTGGAAGCCTGGGCCGGCATCGACCTGGTGGACCGGTCGTCCTACCCGACGCGGCTGACCACCGCGGGCGAGACCCTGCATGCCCAAGCTCTGGAAGTGCTGGATTCGCTGCAGGCCACGCGCAACATGATGCGCAGCCACCAGGCGGCCGGGCAGGACATGATCGAATTCGCCGTGCCGCACACGCTGGCGTTCACCTTCTTCCCGCATTGGCTCATGGGGCTGGGGACGGACCTGCGGAAGAACTTCGGCGGCGTGAAGACACGGCTGACGGCGCTGAACGTGCACGACGCCGTGCTGCGCCTGACCGAAGGCGGCTGCGACCTGCTCATCGCCTACCACCACGCGAGCGCGCCGCTGCAGTTGTCGGCCGACCGCTACGAGATGATCGTGCTGTCCAGCGAGACGCTGGCGCCCTATGCCAAGGCGGGGCCGGACGGCCAGCCGCTGTTCCGCCTGCCCGGCCGACCATCAGACCGCGTGCCCTTCCTCAGTTATGCCAGCGGCGCCTACATGGCACGCATGGTGGACGCCATCCTGAAGGAAGCCGGCCAGCCGCTGCACCTGGACGCCATCTACGAAACCGACATGGCCGAAGGCTTGAAGGCCATGGCGCTGGAAGGCCATGGCCTGGCCTTCCTGCCCAGCAGTTCGGTGCGCAAGGAACTGAAGGCCAAGCGCCTGGTGGCGGCCGCTGCAGGAGACGCGCTGTCGCTGACCATGGAAGTGCGCATCTACCGCGAAAGACCCGAAGTCGCGCGCCACAGC
>JANOAM010000093.1:0-2074 GCA_031411215.1 Betaproteobacteria bacterium | reverse complement strand
ATGGGTACCGGGCGCAGCGAAGTAAAGGAGGAGCCGCAGGCTGCGCAGCAGACTGTGGCGGGGGACATGAGCGGAGCCCGGTTCCCGTTGGCCTTGTCCCGCCACGGAACGTAGAGCGAGTGACTGCAACGGGCCGCCAGCGGCCTTCCCTCCGGTTGATCGCGGCAACTTCACTTCAGTCTTCGCTGACGCAGTCGTGGATTTGATTTCGGAGGCACTGGCATCGAAGCTCCAGATGGAACAAAGGGCGCACGAGGCGCCCTTTGATTCTGATGCACACGGACCGTGCGTCGATCAGGCCGCCGGCGTGGTGTTGCGCAGCCGGATGTGCAGTTCGCGCAGCTGCGCCTCGTCCACCATGCTGGGCGCGCCGGTCAGCAGGCATTGCGCACGCTGCGTCTTGGGGAAGGCGATCACGTCGCGGATGCTCTCCGCACCCGTCATCAGCGTGGCGATGCGGTCCAGGCCGAAGGCCAGGCCGCCGTGCGGGGGTGCACCGTACTGCAGCGCGTCCAGCAGGAAGCCAAACTTGATGCGCTGCTGCTCGGGCGTGATGGCCAGGGCCTCGAAGACCTTGGCCTGCACGTCGGCACGGTGGATACGGATGGAGCCGCCGCCGATTTCCCAGCCGTTCAACACCATGTCGTAGGCCTTGGAGATGCAGGCGCCCGGGTCGGTCTTCATCAGCGCTTCGTGGCCGTCCTTGGGCGCCGTGAAGGGGTGGTGCACGGCGCTCCAGCGCTTGCCCTCTTCGTCGTATTCGAACATCGGGAAGTCCACCACCCACAGCGGCGCCCACTTGTCCTCGAAGAGCCCGTGGTTGCGGCCGAACTCGCTGTGGCCGATCTTCACGCGCAAAGCGCCCAGGGCGTCGTTGACGACCTTGCTCTTGTCGGCACCGAACAAGATCAGGTCGCCGTTCTTGCAGCCGGTGCGCGCGATGATTTCCGCGATCGCTGCGTCGTGCAGGTTCTTCACGATGGGGCTCTGCAGCCCTTCACGGCCCTTGCCTGCGTCGTTGACCTTGATCCAGGCCAGGCCCTTGGCGCCGTAGATCTTGACGAACTCGGTGTAGGCGTCGATCTCGCTGCGGCTCATCTCGCCGCCGCCCGGGATCTTCAGCGCCGCCACGCGGCCGCCGGGTGTCGTGGCCGGGCCACTGAACACCTTGAAGTCCACGGTCTTCATCACGTCGGTCAGTTCGGTGAACTGCAGCTTGACACGCAGGTCCGGCTTGTCGCTGCCGTACTTGAACATCGCCTCGGCGTAGGTCATCTCCGCGTACACCGGCAGTTCCAGGCCCAGCGTCTTGCGGAAGACGGTGCGGATCATGGCCTCGGTGATGGCGCGGATCTCGTGCTCGTCCAGGAAACTGGTCTCGATGTCGATCTGCGTGAACTCGGGCTGGCGGTCGGCGCGCAGGTCCTCGTCGCGGAAGCACTTGGTGATCTGGTAGTAGCGGTCAAAGCCCGCCACCATCAACAACTGCTTGAACAGCTGCGGACTCTGCGGCAGCGCGAAGAACATGCCGTCGTGCACGCGGCTGGGCACCAGGTAGTCGCGCGCGCCTTCGGGCGTGCTCTTGGTGAGCATCGGCGTTTCGATGTCGACAAAACCTTGCTCGTCCAGGAACTTGCGCACCTCGATGGCCACGCGGTAGCGCAGCATCAGGTTCTTCTGCATCTGCGGGCGGCGCAGGTCCAGCACGCGGTGCGTCAGGCGCACGGTCTCCGACAGGTTCTCGTCGTCCAGCGGGAACGGCGGTGTGACGCTGGGGTTCAGCACTTCCAACTCGTGGCACAGCACTTCGATCTTGCCGCTGGTGAGGTTGGCGTTTTCGGTGCCGGCCGGGCGCGCGCGCACCAGGCCCACGACCTTCAGGCAGAACTCGTTGCGCACGTCTTCGGCCGTTTTGAAGGTTTCGGCGCGGTCCGGGTCGCAGACGATCTGCACCAGGCCTTCGCGGTCGCGCAGGTCGATGAAGATGACGCCGCCATGGTCGCGGCGGCGGCTGGCCCAACCCATCAGGGTGACGGTCTGGCCCATCAGCGCTTCGCTGACCAGGCCGCAGTAG
>JANOAM010000092.1:0-6663 GCA_031411215.1 Betaproteobacteria bacterium | reverse complement strand
CTGGGCGCGTAGGCGGCAATCACCGCGCCCAAGAGCATGATGACCCAGCCCAGATAGATCCACAGCAACAGGATAGGCACCGCGGCAAAGGCGCCGTACACCGCGTTGTAGGTAGGCACGCTGTCCACGTACCAGGCCAGGCTCTTCTTGGCCAGCTCGAAGGCCACGGCCACGAAGATGCCGCCGGCCACCGCATGACGCCACCTCACATGCGTGTTAGGCACATAATGGAACAGGCCGGAAACCGACACAGCCAGCAGCCCGAACTGGATGGCCTCCAGCAGCAGCGCCACGCCGCCCGGCAGGGCCGACACCCAGCCGCGTGAGGCCGACACAGCGAGGGACGTGAGCGTCAGGCTCATGCCCAGAGCCAACGGTCCCAGCGTCAGCGCGGCCCAGTAGACCAGCACCCGCTGGCCCAGCGGGCGAGCCTGGCGCACGCGCCAGATGTTGTTCAGCGTGCGGTCTATCGTCAGCACCAGGGCCAGCGCCGTCACCACCAGCAGCACCAGCCCCAGCGTGCCCATGCCACGTGCCTTGGACGTGAACTGTGTCAGCGCACGCAGCACCGGCTTGGCGATGTTGTCCGGCACCAGGTTCTGCAGGAAGAACTTGTCCAGCGCGCCTTCAAAGCCGCTGAACATGGGGAAGGCCGTGAACACGGCCAGCATCACCGTGGCCAGGGGCACCAGGGCGATCAGCGTGGTGAAGGTCAGGCTGCCGGCGGTCAGGCCCAGGCGGTCGTCACGGAAGCGGCGACGCAGCGTGCGCAGGGTCTCGAACCAGGGCCAGGCCTTCAGGGTCTTGGGCAAGTCGCGGACGATCTGCCGGACGCGGTCCAGGGCGGAGGCGGCTGCGTCGTCCTGCGCAGGCGTGGCGTTGATGTTCATGCTGGCTATGATGCCAGCGTGACTTCTGCTGCCTCGACCACCATCCTGCCCGCCGCGACTGCGGCACCCGAACCCGCGGTGCGCCGGGCCCGCCAAGGCGCGCTGGCCTGCCTCATCGCCCTGATCGTGCTGGGCTTGGCCTGGGAGCTGTGGCTGGTGCCCACAGGCAGCGGCACGCTGGCCCTGAAGGTGCTGCCGCTGGTCGCCTGCCTGGCCGGGCTCTTGCGTCACCGCATGTACACCTACCGCTGGCTGAGCCTGCTGCTGTGGCTCTACGTGATGGAAGGCCTGGTGCGCGCCACGTCCGAGCGTGGTTTGGGGCAGGTGCTGGCGATCATCGAAGTGGCGCTTTGTGTGGCGCTGTTTGCCATCTGCGGGTTCTACATCCGGCGCCGCCTGGCGCACGCCAACACAACCCCGCCATGAGCTTGCTGGATCAACTGCGCAGCCGCCTGGGAGCGGCCCATGTGCTCAACGAGGGCGACCTCAGCGCCTGGGAGCAGGACTGGCGCCGCCGCTGGCGCGGCAAGGCCTTGGCCGTGGTGCGGCCGGGCAGCACGGAAGAAGTCGCCGCCGTGGTCAAGCTCTGTGCGCAGGCCGGTGTGTCCATCGTGCCGCAGGGCGGCAACACGGGCCTGGTCGGCGGTGGTGTGCCCGACGGCAGCGGCACGCAGGTGCTCTTGAGCCTGCAGCGCCTGAACCGTGTGCGCGGCATCGACAAGGACAACCTCACCATCACCGCCGAAGCCGGCTGCGTGCTGCAGGCGGTGCAGGAAGCCAGCGCGGCGCAAGGCCTGCTATTCCCGCTGAGTCTGGCGGCCGAGGGCAGTTGCACGCTGGGCGGCAACCTGGCCACCAACGCCGGCGGCACGCAGGTATTGCGCTGGGGCAATGCACGCGACTTGTGCCTGGGCCTGGAGGTGGTGACGGCGCAGGGCGAGGTCTGGGACGGCCTGTCCGGCCTGCGCAAGGACAACACCGGCTACGACCTGCGTGACCTCTTTGTGGGCAGCGAAGGCACGCTGGGCATCATCACCGCAGCCACCATGAAGCTGGCGCCGCAACCGGCGGCCACCATGACGGCGCTGGCCGCCTGCCAGGACATCAGCGCCTGCGTGGCGCTGCTGCGCCTGTCACGCGCACGCCTGGGCGCGGGCCTCACGGGCTTCGAGATCATGGGCCGCTTTGCGCTGGACCTGGTGGCCAAACACTTCACCACCCTGCCCACGCCCTTGCCCGGCGCGCCCTGGTCCGTGCTGCTGGAGTTGAGCGACATCGACGGTGAGGCCGCCGCACGTGAACGCCTGGAAGCGCTGCTGGGCCAGGCCATGGAAGACGGCACGGTGGCTGACGCGGTGGTGGCCGAGAGCCTGGCGCAGAGCCAGGGCCTGTGGCACCTGCGCGAGTCGATCCCGCTGGCCCAGTCCGAAGAAGGCCTCAACATCAAACACGATATCTCGCTGCCGGTATCGGCCATTCCAGATTTCGTCGCCCATACCGACGCTGCGCTGCAAGGCCGCTACCCGGGCGTGCGCCTGGTGAACTTCGGTCACCTGGGTGACGGCAACCTGCACTACAACGTGCAGGCGCCCGAGGGTGCGGATGGCAAGCGCTTCCTGGACGAAGAAGAGCATGCCGTGAACACCATCGTGTTCGACGCCGTGGCGGCGCGTGCGGGTTCGTTCTCCGCCGAACACGGCATCGGCCTCTTGAAGCGCGATGAACTGGCGCTGCGCAAATCGCCGGTGGCGCTGCAGATGATGCGCGCCATCAAGGCGGCGCTGGACCCTGCCGGTTTGATGAACCCCGGCCGCATGCTCTAGCGGCAGTCCAGGCTTGTAGGAAGGCCTACTGGACAGACCCTTTGAGGGCCGCGGGCACCGGGATGGACATGGTCTCTATGCCTTCGTCGCGCAAGGCTTCGCGCTCTTTCGCCGTGGCCTGGCCGCGGATGCCACGCGCTTCTTCTTCACCGTAATGGATGCGGCGCGCCTCTTCGGCAAAGCGCTCGCCGACGTCTTCGGTGTTGGCCATCAACTGGCGCACGGTGCTGAGCCAGGCGGCCTGCAGATCGGCGGCCTGCGGGGGCGCTGCGGGTGTCTGCCCGGCGGGCGCCGCGGGCTCCTTGGCCCCGGACAGGTTCAGGCGCGGTGCGCTGGGCATCCGCGTGACGACCTGGTCGGCGCACAGCGGGCATTCCACGAGACCGCGGCCGTTCTGGGACATGAAGTCGTCGTCGGACGCAAACCAGCCTTCGAAGCCGTGGCCATTGGCGCAGCGCAGGTTGAGGACCTTCATGGTGCGGCCATCATAGGGAAGGCTCAGCGTCCTTGCTGATGAAGGTGCTGTGGCGCAGGCTGCCAGTTGAAAGCACGTGTGCCGGCCCGCAGTTGCTGCAGCCAGCGCAGGCCGATAAGGGTCTTCACATCCGGCAAAGCTCCCTGCATGTCCAGCGCCTGGAGTTCAGCTTCCGTGTGCAGCGCGGTTTCCACGAACTCGCCCATGTCGAGCTGCGTGTCTCCGGCCGTCAGGCCACGTGCAAACCAGATCCAGATGCTTTCGGTGCTGTAGGCGGGGGCGTTGTGGATCTCGCCGCCATAGGCCCATTCACGAGCCGTGTAGCCTGTTTCTTCACGCAGTTCGCGCATGGCGCACAGCAAGGGGTCTTCGCCTGCGTCCAGCTTGCCGGCCGGCCATTCCAGCAGCACCTTGCCCACCGGGTAGCGGTGCTGGCGCACCAGCACCAGGCGGCCGTCGTCCAGCACCGGCACGATGGCCACGGCGCCCGGATGCTGGATGAATTCACGCGTGGCGGCGCTGCCGTCGGGCAGGCGCACATCGTCTCTCCGCAGTTCCAGGAAGCTGCCTTTGACCAGCGTGCGGCCGCCGGCGCGGTGTTCGACGAGGTGCGCGTCGGTTAGGTCGGCACGCGGGCCCATCAGCTGGCCAGGGCCTTCACGATGGCGTCGCGGCACATGGCCATCAGACCGCCGGAGAAGGGGCCGAACAGCAGCACGGCGGCGCCGTTCAAGGCCAGCAGCGCAGTGACACCCTGCGTGCGGTCGCCCACCGGCGCTCCCGTGGGTTCGTCGAACCACATCACCTTCACCACACGCAGGTAGTAGAAGGCGCCGACAAGAGAGAACATGACCGCCACGATGGCCATCACGATATACAGCGTGACGTTGGTGGACACCAGCGCCTGGATGACACTGAGCTTGGCGAAGAAGCCCACCATGGGCGGCACACCGGCCAGCGAGAACATGAAGATGGTCATCACGCCGGCGACCCAGGGGCTCTTGCGCGACAGGCCGGCCAGGTCCGAAATCTCTTCGCTCTCAAAGCCCTGACGCGACAGGAACATGATCAAGCCGAAGGTGCCCAGCGTGGTGAGCACGTAGGCCACCATGTAGAACATCGCCGAGCTGTAGGCATTGCCGGCCGACAGTGTGTTGCCGCTGACCACGCCCGCCGACAGGCCCAGCACGATGAAGCCCATCTGCGCGATGGTGGAATAGGCCAGCATGCGCTTCAGGTTGCTCTGCGCGATGGCCGCCACGTTGCCCACCACCAGGCTGGCGGTGGCCAGCACCAGCAGCATCTGCTGCCAATCCACGGCCAGGCCCAGCAGGCCTTCCACCAGCAGGCGGATGGTGATGGCAAAGGCGGCGAACTTCGGTGCGCCGCCGATCAGCAGCGTGGCTGCCGTGGGTGCGCCCTGGTACACGTCAGGCACCCACATGTGGAAGGGCGCGGCGCCCAGCTTGAAGCCCAGGCCGGCCACGATGAAGACCAGGCCAAACACCAGCACGTCCTTGTTGATGCGGCCGGTGTTGATGGACTCGAAGACCTTGGGAATTTCCAGCGTGCCGGTGGCGCCGTACATCATGGACATGCCATAGAGCAGGAAGCCGCTGGCCATGGCACCCAGCACGAAGTACTTCATGGCGGCTTCGGTGGCCACGGCATGGTCACGGCGCAGCGCGGTCAGCGCGTACAGGCTCAGGCTCATCAGCTCCAGGCCCAGGTACACCACCAGGAAGTGGTTGGCGCTGCACATGACGGAAATGCCCAGCAGCACGAACAGGCTGAGCATGAAGAACTCGCCCTTGAGCATGTCACGCGAGCCCAGCGTGGGGCGCGCGTAGCCCATGGTGATCATCACCGCGATACCTGCAAAGGCGGCCAGCAGACGGCCCATCGGGTCCACCACCACCATGGAGTTCATGCCGTAGCTGGCCACACCCGCGCTGTAGTCGCGCAGCTGCAGCGCCACGAAGACGGCGATGCTGGCCTGCGTGAGCCAGAAGGTCAGCTTGCGCAGCGGGTCAACGGAGGCCAGGTCCACCAGCAGCACGCCGCAGGCCGCCACCAGCAGCCACAGCTCCGGGTAGACGACGGGCCAGTTCATCGGGGTCATGTTTGTGTTCTCAGGCGGGGATCTTGCTAACGGCCACGTGGCGCAGCAGTTCAATCACGGACGGGGTCATCAGGTCGGTGAAGGGCTTGGGGTAGAGGCCCATCACCAGAACTGCCAGCGCCAGCAGGGCCAGCATCCCGAATTCGCGGCCGTTGATGTCGGCCAGCTGTTTGACGTCGTCATTGGCCACGTCACCGAAGTACACCCGCTTGACCATCCACAGCGTGTAGGCGGCGCCGAAGATCAACGTGGTGGAGGCGAGTGCCGCGATCCAGAAGTTGAACTTCACCGCGCCCAGGATGACCATCCATTCGCCCACGAAACCCGCCGTGCCCGGCAGGCCGCAGTTGGCCATGGCGAAGAACACCGCCAGCGCAGCGAACTTGGGCATGGTATTGGCGACACCGCCATAGCTGGCGATCTCGCGGCTGTGCACACGGTCATAGAGCACGCCTATGCACAGGAACATGGCGCCCGAAACAAAGCCGTGGCTGATCATCTGCACGATCGCGCCACTGACCCCCAGCTCGTTGAAGATGAAGAAGCCCAAAGTGACGAAGCCCATGTGGGCGATGGAGCTGTAGGCCACCAGCTTCTTCATGTCCTGCTGCACCAGCGCCACCATGCCGATGTACAGCACGGCGATCAGGCTCAACGTGATCATGACCCAGGCGTATTCATGCGCCGCGTCCGGCGCGATCGGCATGCTGAACCTCAGGAAGCCATACGCACCCAGCTTCAGCATGATGGCCGCCAGCACCACCGACCCGCCCGTGGGCGCTTCCACGTGCGCGTCGGGCAGCCAGGTGTGCACCGGCCACATCGGCACCTTGACGCTGAAGGCCGCGAAGAAGGCGAAGAACAGCAGGGCCTGGGTGTTCAGCGACAGCGGCAACTTGTGCCAGGTGAGGATGTCGAAGCTGCCACCGCTCTTGAAGTACAGGTAGACCAGCGCGATCAGCATCAAGAGCGAACCGAGCAGCGTGTACAGGAAGAACTTGAAGGCCGCGTAGACCCGGTTGGGGCCGCCCCAGACACCGATGATGAGGTACATCGGGATCAGCGTGGCTTCAAAGAACACATAGAACAGCAGTCCGTCCAGCGCGCAGAACACACCCACCATCAGGCCGCTCAGGATCAGGAAGGCGCCCATGTACTGGGCCACCCGTTCCTGCACCACTTCCCAGGCGGCGATGACCACGATGACGGTGATGAACGCCGTCAGCGGCACGAACCACAGCGACAAGCCGTCGATGCCCAGG
The DNA here is from genome assembly GCA_031411215.1 of Betaproteobacteria bacterium. Taxonomy (GTDB): domain Bacteria; phylum Pseudomonadota; class Gammaproteobacteria; order Burkholderiales; family Burkholderiaceae_C; genus Rubrivivax. Next base: position 91 of record JANOAM010000092.1, on the reverse strand, counting down.
TGGTACATGACGTTGAAGCGTTCGATCCATGACAGCTTCTCGACGAACTGCATCGTTGCCGTGCCGGACCTGAAACCGGTGATCAACGGGA
>JANOAM010000091.1:0-4028 GCA_031411215.1 Betaproteobacteria bacterium | reverse complement strand
CAGCCGCAGCCTGTACCTGGCGCTGGGCCCGCAGCAGGCACCTTCCGCCTTTGCCACCAGCGCCGACGGCCGTGTCGACCCGACGCACCACAACAACTACGGCGCCTGGCTGCTGGCCGGCCTGGTGGCGCAGGGCCTGCGCGACGCCAAGCTGCCCGTGGCCGCGCACCTGCGTGTGGACGCGCCGCTGCCACGTGCCACGGTACCGCCCACCGCGCAGGCGTTGGACATCCAGCCCAGCCCGAACTTCACCAGACAAAGGCCGTTAGGCGACGCCGATACCCCGGCAAATGCCACGCCCACGGCAGGCTTTGCGCCCGAGCGCCTGGCGCGCATCGACAAGGCCATCACTGACGAGATCAACCGGGGCCGGCTGGCCGGCGCCGTGGTCTACCTGTCGCGTGACGGTCAGCCGGTGCACCAACGCGCGCTGGGCTGGCAGGACCAGGAACAGAAGCTGGCCATGCGCGCCGACACGCTGTTCCGCCTGGCGTCCATGACCAAGGCCGTGACGACCGTGGCCGCGATGATGTTGTACGAAGAAGGCCACTTCCTGCTGCGCGACCCCATCAGCAAATGGCTGCCGGCTTTTGCCCATGTGCGTGTGGCGGTGCCGGGCGGCGAAGGCCAGCCGCCGAAGCTGGACAAGCCGCGCCAAGCCATCACCGTGCGTGACCTGCTGCTGCACACCGCAGGCCTCAGCTATGGGGCAGGCCCGGCGGCCGCGGAGTGGAACAAGGCGGGCTTCAACGACTGGACCATCCTGCAGCGCGACGAGACCCTGGCGCAGTGGACCGACCGCCTGGCGCAACTGCCGCTGCAAGGTCACCCGGGCGAGGCCTGGCAGTACGGCTACAGCACGGACGTGCTGGGCCGGTTGGTAGAGGTCTGGTCCGGCCTGCCGCTGGAGCGTTTCATCGCAGAACGCATCACCGGCCCGCTGCGCATGGTGGACACGCACTTCTGGGTACCGCCCGAGAAGGCCGCACGACTGGCCAATGTCTACGGCCTGGACAAGGGCCGCCTCACGTTGATGGAAACGGCCGACAAGAGCGACTTCATCCACGGTCCGCGCAAGTTGCCTTCGGGCGGCGCGGGACTGGTCTCCACCGTGGGCGACTACGCCCGCTTCCTGCACATGCTGCTGGGCGGCGGGGTGCTGGATGGCGTGCGCCTGCTGAGCCCCGCCACCGTGGCCATGATGACGCGCGACCACCTGGGCTCGCGGTACGGCGGTGACGCCGAAGGGGGTGGCTTCGGCTTCTGGGTGGCCAAGAGCCCGGGCACACGGAGTGAGTTGGCCAGTGAAGGCGCCTACGGCTGGGGCAGCGCCTACTTCCCGCAGTACGTGGTGGACCCCAAAGCCCGCACCGTGTTCATCTTCATGACGCAGTTGAAGCCAGCCGGCGACAGCACGCTCAACCAGCGCGTGAAAGTGCTGGCGCGCCAGGCGCTGCTGGAATGAAGCGGCGCGGCACGCTGCGCGGGTCCGAAGTCGGCTGGCCCAGGTTGTGAACAAACTCGCCATCGTCCGGCAAAGCCGTGTCCGGTGCCACCGTCACCACGCGCACGCCCTGGTGTTCCAGCCACTGCACGGCCGCGTCCGGCGCGCCGGTGTCGGTGATGACACAGGCCACACGCTCCATGCCGCACAAGACCAGGCCCGTGCGGCGTTCGAACTTGCTGCTGTCCACCAGCACGATCAGCTCTTCGGCCTGGCCGATCAAACGCCGTTCGGCCTGCACCAGCAGCGGGTCGGCTTCCATCAGGCCCAGCGCCGACAGGCCGTGCACGCCCATGAACATCTTGGCGGCGTAGTGGTGCTGCGCCACGTCGTTTTCGAAGGGGCTGATGATGACGTTCTGTTCGCGGTAGACGCTGCCGCCGGGCAGGATGATCTGGTTGTTGCTGGTGTTCAGCAGCCGCTCGGCCAGCAGGAAGGAATTGGTCAGGATGCGCAGCTGCTGGTCGGCCAGGAACTCGGCCATCATGAAGGTGGTGGTGCCGCCGTTGATGATCACAGTTTCACCGGCCGTGCACAGGCTGACGGCATGGCGCGCAATGGCGCGCTTCTGAAGCGCCTGCCGGCAGATGTTGTTGAGAAAGGTCTGGCTGCGCAGCAGGCCGCCGCTGGCCCGCTGCAGGCGCTGCGCACCACCCCGCACCCGCACCAGCTGCTGACGCGCCGCCAGCCAGGCCAGGTCACGCCGCACGGTGGCGGCGGACGCCGACAGCCACGTCATCAGCTCTTCCGTCGTCGCCTGGCCGTGTTCGTCCAGCAGCTTCAGCAGCCACTTGTGGCGTTTGTGGTTGGTCATGCTTGTCTCCGTGCGGTGCCGTCGGCTGCGTGCAAGTGCGCAGCGTATGGCCGGCCACGCTCCTGCGCAATCAGCAAACACGCTGTCAACGCTCAAGGAGCCTGCCGTGCCTGAGCGGCCTTGCCTGGATCCGCGGTCCTTCGGCGCAGTGGGCGACGGCCACACACTGGACACCGCCGCGCTGCAGGCGGCGCTGGACGCCGCGGCCGCGCAGTGCGGCACCTTGCGCCTGCCACCCGGCCTGTGGCGCAGCGGCGCGCTGTTCATCAAGAGCGGCGTCACGCTGGAACTGCCCGCAGGCGCCACGTTGATCGGCTCCACGAACCTGGCCGACTACCCGCTGATCGCGACGCGCGTGTCCGGCATCGAAATGCCCTGGCCCGCCGCACTGCTGAACGTGATTGATGCGGGAGACGTGCGCATCGAAGGCACCGGCACCATCGACGGTGACGGTGCCGGCTTCTGGGCCCACTACTGGGCGCTGCGTGCCGCCTACGAACCGCGCGGCCTGCGCTGGGCATCGGACTACGACGCGCAGCGGCCGCGCCTGGTGCTGCTGCAGCGCGCGCGCCATGTGTTTGTCGGCGGCGGCCTGCTGCTGCGCCGTTCGGGCTTCTGGACCCTGCACATCTGCTACAGCCAACAGGTGCGTGTGGACCGCATCACCATCCGCAACAACGACGACGGGCGTGGGCCTTCGACCGATGGCATCGACATCGACAGTTCAGAGCGTGTGCTGGTGCGGCGCGCTGACATCGCCGTCAACGACGACGCCATTGCCTTCAAGGCCGGGCGCGACGCCGACGGCCTGCGTGTGGCGCGGCCCACGCGTGACGTGCTGGTGGCCGACTGCACGGTTCACGATGGCGCCACGGGTGTGGCCTTTGGCAGCGAGACCTCCGGCGGTTTCGAGCGGGTGCGCGTGCGGCGATTGACGGTGCACGCACCGGTGCCGGTGGGCGTGCTGTTCAAGTCGGCGCGCACACGCGGCGGGTATGCGCGCGACCTGTCTTTCAGCGACCTGCGTTTGCTGGGTGTGGCTGTGCCGTTGCGCATCACGCTGGACTGGAACCCGTCCTTCAGCCGCGCGGTGCTGCCGCCAGCAGAAGCCGCGGGTGCACCGCTGCACTGGCAGGTGCTGGCCGCCCCCGTGCCGGCGCTGCAGGGCCTGATGCAGGTGCAGGGTGTGCGGGTCCGTGGCCTGCACGCGCGTGGCGCCACCACCGCCTTTGAGGTGGACACGGACGAACGTTCACCGCTTTGCGACTTCCACTTCGACGAAGTCGACATCGAAGCTGCTGCCGGTGGCCACCTGCTGGACGTGCAGCGCTGGTTGTTCCAGCGCACCCGAATGCAGCTGGGCGCACCCGTGGTGCTGCACGACGCTGCCGCCGTGCAAGGCCTGCCCGCCGGCAGGTGGCGCGAAGATCCGCAGCACCCGCGCCGCGATGTATCCACGCTGGACAGCCGTGTGCAGGACGTGAGCTGAGCCTCTCCTTTTCCAGGACAAACCACCATGAACGCCATCAACGACACCAATGACCAGGGCGTGCAGACCCTGGCCTTCAGGATGCAGCTCAAACCCGGCGTGGTGCCCGAGTACAAACGCCGCCACGACGAGCTGTGGCCGGACTTGGCGCAGGCGCTGCGCGACGCCGGCATCTTCGACTACTGGATCTTTCTGGACGAAGACACGCTGTCGCTGTTTGC
>JANOAM010000090.1:0-3971 GCA_031411215.1 Betaproteobacteria bacterium | reverse complement strand
AGAGCGCCGACAGCCTCAGCAGCGACGTGCCCGACTACAAGGCGGCCATCGCCCGCTACGAAGAAGCGCTGGCCGCCTACCCGGACGACCCGCGCATCGACCGTGTGCTGTACCAGCTGGCACGTGCACAGGAAAGCAGCGGCCAGCTGGAAGCGTCGCTGAAGACCTTGTCCACGCTGGTCGGCAAGTACCCCGGCACCCTGCACGCCGACGAGGCGCACTTCCGCCGCGGCGAGATGCTCTTTGCCATGCGTGCCTACAAGGACGCGGAAGCCGCCTATGCAACGGTTCTGGACAAAGGCAACCGCACACCCTTCACCGACCGAGCCCTCTACATGCAGGGCTGGTCGCTGTTCAAGCAGAACCGCCTGGAAGACGCGCTCAAGCCCTTCTTCGCGGTCCTGGACTTGAAGCTGGGCAACCTGAGTCCAGTGCAACGCGACGAGGCCAACCTGGAAGACCTGCGCAGCCTGTCGCGGGCCGACCGCGAACTGCTGGACGACACCTTCCGCGTGGTCAGCATCAGCCTGTCCAACCTGCAGGGTGCGGAGAGCATTCCGCGGTATGTGGACACGCCCGTGGACAACGCCGAATTCGCCAAGGTCCGCGAGGGCTACCAGTTCCGCGTCTACCAGCAGCTGGCCGAGCTCTACACGCGGCAGGAACGTGTGAAGGACGCGGCTGACGCGCTGTCGGCCTTCGTGCGCCGCCAGCCGCTGCACGCGCAGGCGCCGCTGATGCAGGCGCGTGTGATCGAGATCTACGCCGCGGCGGGCTTCGACACCCTGGCGCTGGCGGCCAAGAGAGACCATGTCGTGCGTTATGGCGTGGACAGCGATTTCCGCCGCGCCAACCCCAGCGGATGGCAACGTGCGCAGCCGCTGGTCAAGACGCACCTGGTGGAGCTGGCGCGCCACCACCACGCGCTGGCGCAGAAGAACAAGCAGACGGCCGATGTGCAGGAAGCCATCCGCTGGTACGAATTGCTGCTGGGTTCCTTCCCCGACGACGCCGAGGTGCCGGCCAACCGCTTCCTGCTGGCCGAACTGCTGTTTGATGACCGGCGCTTTGAGCGTGCGGCCAAGGAGTTCGACACGGTGGCGTACCCGGCCATGGCCGCCAAGCCGCGCACGCCAGCCGAGCCTGCCTTCGCGCGTGCGGCCGATGCGGGCTACTCGTCGCTGCTGGCCACCACCGAACTCGAAAAGGCCGCCACCGACAAGCTGCCTGCGCGCCGCCAGACCGTGGCCAGCGGCCTGCGCTTCGCCGCGGCCTTTGGCAGTGACCCGCGGGTGGCTTCGGTGCTGACCAACGTGTCCGAGCAGCTGCTGTCGCTGAAGGACGGCGACGAGGCCGTGAAGGTCGCGCGTCAAGCACTGGCGCTGACACCGCCGCCTGCGCCAGAGCTGCGCCGCGTCGCCTGGACAGTGATCGCCATCCAGAGCTTTGAGACCGGTGCCTTCGCGCCGGCCGAGGCCGCGTACGGCGAGGTGTTGGCGCTGACGGCCGAACAGGCACCAGGCCGCGCCGAACTCGTGGAACGGCAGGCCGCATCCATCTACCGGCAAGGCGAAGCCGCCCGCGAGGCGGGCAACGCACGCGACGCCGTCGGCCACTTCGCCCGCATCGCCAGCCTGGGCGCTTTGCCGGCTGCGTCCACCGTGCGCGCCAGTGCCTTGCTGGACACGGCCGTGGCCTTGATCGGCCTGAAGGACTGGGACGCCGCGGCACGCACGCTGGAAGACTTCCGCCGCCAGCACCCCAACCACCCCATGCAGGCCGACGTGGCGCCCAAGCTGGCGCTGGCCTACATGGAAGGCGGCAAGCCCGCGCTGGCCGCTGCCGAATTTGAACGTGTGGCCGCCACCGCGCAGGACCCGGTGCTGGCACGTGGCGCGCAGTGGCAGGCTGCCGAGCTGCGCCACAAGGCGGCGGACAAGGCGCCACCCAAGTCCCCGTTGCTGGCCACGGCCATCAAGTCCTGGGAGCGTTACCTGCAAGCCTGGCCGCAGCCCGTGGAGCCGGCCGTGCAGGCGCGCTGGCAGCTGGCCCAGCTGAGCAAACAAGACAACCAACTGCCGCGCAGCACGGTCTGGCTGCGTGCCGTGCAGATGGCCGACCGCGACGCGGGTGATGCACGCACGGCGGTCACACGCAGCCTGGGTGGGCAAGCCACGCTGATCCTGACCGAGCCGCTGCTGGAGGCCTACAAGAAGGTGCCGCTGATCGAGCCGCTGGCCAAGCAGCTGAAGCTCAAGAAGGTGAAGATGGACGAGGTGCTGAAGGCCTACGCGCAAGCGTCTGAGGCCGCGGTGGCGGAGGTGACGACGGCCGCCACCTTCCAGACCGCCGCGCTGTACCAGGACTTCGGCAAGGCCCTGATCGGCTCGCAGCGGCCCAAGGGCCTGAAGAAGCTGGAACTGGAGCAGTACAACGTGCTGCTGGAAGAACAGGCGTTCCCCTTCGAGGAAAAGGCCATCGAGCTGCACGAGACCAATGCGCGCCGTACCACGCAAGGCCTGTGGGATGTGAGCGTGCAGAAGAGTCTGGCCGAGCTGGCCAAGCTGAAGCCTGTGCGCTACGGCAAGACAGAGCGCGGCGACGCGGCCTTGGGCAGCGATGTGGCCACGCTGCAAGCTGCCGCAGACAAGACACCAAACTCAGCCCCGCTGCTCAACCAGCTGGGCATCGCGCAGCGCCAGGCGGGCCAGTTCAGGGCGGCGCTGAAGTCCTACGAGGCGGCAACAGCGGCCGACGCGAAGTACCTGCCGGCGCAACTGAACCTGGCCATCCTGCTGGACCTGTACATGGGCGACGTGGTGCAAGCGCAAGCGGCCTACCAGCGCTGTGTGGAGCTGTCGCCCGCGGACGCCACGCAACTGAACCGCTGGCTGGCTGAACTCAAGGGCCGCAAGCCCCTGCTGGCGCCCGGCCCCGCACCTGCAGGCACGTCCGCCGTGGCCGCCAGCACCAAGGAGAAGTCATGACACGAAACGCCCTGGTGTTGACGGTTTCGCTAACGGCCGTACTGGCTGGTATCACGGCGTGCGGATACGCCCACGCCCAGGACCGCGCCGACATCGACCGCACGCAGATCATCGGCAACCGCGAACTGCCCAAGGTGCTGTACATCGTGCCCTGGAAAAAGCCACTGCCCGGCACCTTGCACGGCCGCCCCGTGCAGAGCGTGCTGGACGAGGCCCTGGCCCCGGTGGACCGCGAGGTCTTCCGCCGCCAGGTCGGCTACAACGCGCAGGTTGCCGCGCGTGCCGCGGCCGCCGTGCAGGCGCCTGCTGCGCCAGCCGGCCCGGCCGCCGCCCCGGCCAAGCCCTGATCTCACACGACAACCCCAACGAAGCTCCCGCCTTTTCGAAAGCCCTGCCCATGGACACCTTCAATACCATCGTCAAGTTCTTTGTCGATTGCGGCCCCTTCCTCTACCCCAGCCTGGCCATGGCGGGGCTGGGCATGGCCATCGCCATCGAGCGCTTCATCTTCCTGCGCAAGGCGCGCAACGAGAACCGCAAGATGTGGGACCAGGTGCTGCCCATGCTGCAGGCCGGCAAGTTCAAGGACGTGCACAGCCTGACCAGTAGCAGTGAATCGGCCATCGGCAAGATCGTCAGCAACGGCCTCACGCGCATGCAGAGCGCACGCCGGCGCGAGGACATCGACAACGCCATGGAAGAAGGCATGATGGAAATCGTGCCGCGGCTGGAGAAGCGCACGCCCTACATCGCCACCTTCGCCAACACCATCACCCTGGTGGGCCTCTTGGGCACCATCATCGGCCTGATCAAGGGCTTCACGGCCGTGGCCGCGGTGAACCCGGCCGAGAAGGCGACCATGCTGTCGGCGTCCATTTCCGTGGCCATGAACAACACCGCCTTCGCGCTGATGGTGGCCATTCCTTTCCTGCTGATCCACGCCTTCCTGCAGGCCCGCGCCAGCGAGATCGTGGACAGCCTGGA
>JANOAM010000089.1:0-5736 GCA_031411215.1 Betaproteobacteria bacterium | reverse complement strand
AAACACCGGCATGGCGGTGTCTCGCCGCAGCAGCTCCACCAGCATCGCCTTGTGCGTCGGGTCCAGGTGTTGAACGACCACATAGGCCAGGCCGCTGTCTGCGGGAATCTGCGCCAGGAACTGCCCGATCACGGCCAGCCCGCCCGCCGAAGCGCCAACGCCGACCGCACGGACTGCGGTAAACGCGCCAGCGTCGATGCCGTTTGTCGGGGGCGGGTGCATGCCGGAGTATGGCGGCAGGGCGTGCCCCGCCATACCCCATCAAGGCAACCTGTAGACCACCGTGTCCTGTCCGAAGTTGAGGATCAGCGGCTCCTGCTGGTGCTTGAGCTTGGACGCCAGGCTGCGTGTCCTGGCCTTTGAAAACGCGCCGAGTTCGGTCAGGCTGATCAGACCATCGCCATTGGTGTCGGCCTGGCGATCCCCCTTCAAGCCCTTCAGGCCGGCCAGCAGGGTGTGGGTGAACAGGCCGTTGCCCTCGAAGCCGTCGATGGCGGTTTCGGTGGAGCCGGACGACGCAAACACGTGCAGGCCCATCTTCTTGGCCAACACGTTGACCCGCGCGTCATAGAGGCCACTGATCGTGCCGTCGATGCCGCCGGCATGGCAGGTGTCCAGCACGTAGGTCTGGCTCAAGGCCTTGATGCGCTTGGACAGCTCAACGATCTCGTTGGACCCGATCAGCACGGACGGGTTCATGTCGCCGGCATAGTCACTGGTGACCATGTAGTACTGCTCGTCCAGCAGCAAACCGTGGCTGGCCACGAAGAGCAGGAAGTGGTCGGTAGGCTTGACCTGCGCCGCGATGGACTCGAACTGGGCCAAGATGCCCACCCGGCTGGCCTGGCTGTTCACCAGCGTGTGCAGATGGATGCGTTCAGCGCCGTAGATCCCCGTGGCTTGGGCCTGCCAGCGCGCGCCCACGTCGCGCGCATCCTTGGCTGCAAAGGCCAGGTTGGCGGACTTGTCGCGGTACTGGTCGATGCCGATCATCAGCATGTGCAGGTGCGGCGCCTGCGCAGGCCGGGTGGACCGGAACGAGACCGTCACCGGCGCGGATTGCAGCGAGTTCTGCGCATTGAAGGCAACCACGGAGATCTCGTTGTCACCCGGCACGGGCTCGATTTGCAGGCTGGTCTCGACCAGATCGCGGGCTGGGGCTGCCACGGCGTTCACCGCAATCACACCAACCGGAGCCGCCATGTCACTGCCCACCAGGCTGCGCAGCTGCCGCCGTGTGGCGTCGGGTGTCTGGTCGCTGATTTTTCCGGACGGCACGGCGGTGCCAGCCAGAGGTGCCGCGGCGCCCACCGAGCTGACCAGCTTGCCGTTGTGGAACACCCGCAGTTCACCAATGCCACCGCCGCTGGACTGCACGCGGTAGTTCAACGTCACACGTTCGGCTGCGCCGTCTTCGGGTGCACGCAGGCTGACCAGCGGCGGCGGGTTCTTCGCCGCCTGCGCCATGGTGAGGGACGTGAGGCCGCCCAGGCCGCGGCCGGCCATCACGGCGTCCACCAGGTCCGGTCGGTAGAACTTGTCGAAGAACTGGCCGATGCCGAAGACCTGACCGTCTTGCCGGAGATTGACCCGGTCCGCCGCCTTGGCCGACGACGCGGAAAAGTAGCCTTCAGGCGTGATGTTGAGCCACTCGCCGTCGCTGAAGGAGATCATCTGCACCAGGGCCTGGCCGGTGTCCTTGTCCCACAGGCGCAGCGTGCCGTCCTGGGCCGCCGAAACCACGAAGCGGCCGTCGGGGCTGAAGCGCGCACCGATGACGTTGCCACTGTGGCCATTGAGGCTGCGCAGCAGGCGGCCCGTGCCGACGTCCCACAGCTTGACGGTGTTGTCCATGCCGCTGGACAAGGCCTGCCGCCCGTCCGCACTGAAGGCCACGGAGAAGACCTGGTTGGCGTGACCCACCAGCGTGTGCAGTTCCGCGCCGCTGGCAAGGTCCACCAACTTGAGCGTCATGCCGCCGATCAAGGCCTGGCGTCCGTCGGGGCTGACCGCCACCGCGCGCGGCGCCAGGTGGGCTGCACGGTCTTCGGGGGCGCCAAAGCGGCGAAGCAGGTTGCCGCTGGCGACGTCCCAGACCTTGACACCGTCCTGCATCGCGGCAGACAACACCTGCCGTCCGTCCGGGCTGAACACCACCGTCTCCACGCCGGCCTCGTGACCATCGAAGACGCGAACCGTGGCGCCGGTGGAGACATCCCACAAGCGCAGCTTGCCGTCGTAGTTGGCGCTGGGGATGCCCTTCCACAGGGTGTCGCGCCAGCCACCGCCCGACAGCGCAAGACGCCCGTCCGGGATGAACGTCACCGCGCTCACCGCGCCTGAGTGGCCACTGAACCGCCGCAGCTCCTGGCCTGATTCGGCGTCGATGAGCCGCAGCGTCTTGTCGTAGTGACCGCTCAGGAGCCAGCGGCCATCCGGGCTGTAGGCCAGCGCGGCGACACCCGTGGTGTCCTGTTGCGACTGAATCGGCAACCGCCTGCCGGTGTCGCGCCGCCAGACCTGCAGGTCTTTGTAGCCCGCAGTGGCCAAGCGGCTGCCATCTCCGCTCTGTGCCAGGGCCTGGATGGGTTCAGCAAACGCCTCCAGACTGCGCAGATGGCTGCCGCTGCCGGCGTCCCACAGCTCGATGCGCGGACCGACCGACACCGCCTGCCGGCCATCCGGGCTGAAGGCAATGCCCTGCACCACCGGACCGTCAGGGCCCGCGCCGGTGCGCGGGGACAGGCTGCGCAGGCGACGCCCGGTGGCGGTGTCCCATTGCAGCAGGCCGAGGCCTCCCGCCAGCAGCGCACGGCCGTCCGGGCTGAAGGCCACGGCGCTGACGCTGTGCACATGATTCAGCTTGTGCAGCACTTCGCCGCTGGCGAGATCCCAGATCCTCACGGTCTTGTCCTGGCTGGCGGAAGCAGCAAGCCGCCCGTCCGCACTCAACGCCACCGCGTTGACCGGGTCGGAGTGGCCGCTGTAGGTCCTGACGAGCGCGCCGCTGCCGATGTCCCACAGCTTCAGCTTGTACTCAACGCCACCCCAGGTCTTGCCCGTGAAGTCGACGCCACCGGTGAGCACCAGGCGGCCATCGCGGCTCAGTGCCAGCGAGTTGATCGTGCCGCGGTAGCCGCTGGGCTCGTCGATGATGCGCTTGGCCAGACCCGTGGCCACGTCCCAGACAACCAGCTTGTTCTCGTATCCGGCGCTGACCGCCTGCCGCCCGTCTGGCCCAAAGGCCACGGCCCGCACGCCATAGGCGTCGCCGAGAACGGCGTACAGGCTCGCACCCGAAGCAAGGTCCCACAGCCGTATGGTCTTGTCGGCACTGCCCGACAGCAGGTAGCGCCCGTCAGGGCTGAATGAGACGCTGGCCACGGCGCCGGTGTGCCCTTCCAGCGTGCGCAGCTCGCGCCCGGACGACAGATCCCAGAGCTTCACGGTGTTGTCGAATCCGGCCGATGCCACGAGCTTGCCGTCGGGGCTGTAGGCCGCGGCACCTACCATGCTTGGGTGGCCGATCTGCGGGAAGATCTGCACCGCCGCGTTCTCGGCGGGCAGTGCACTGGGTGGCTGGCCCAGGGACACCACGTTGACGCTGCTCACGCCAACGCGGCCATTGCGCAACTGCACGGTGACCAGGGTGCCGTCGCGCAGCAACTGCATCTCGATGGCCTGCGGCACGGCAGCCCGTGCGCCGATGGCCGCCACCAGCGCGCCCGGGTCGGTGACCACTTGCCCGGCATAACGCAGCACCACATCGCCGGGCTGGATGCCGGCCAGTGCCCCTTGCGAGCCCTGTTCCACGGCGGCGATGAGCACACCCCTGGCATCGCCCAGCAAGGGGCTGCGCGCAGCACGCAGCGTGTCCAGCATCTGCACGCTGCGCGCGCGCTGCTCAGGCGTGATGGAGATGAACTCGGCCGCGGACGCAAGCGCCGGCTTCAGCAGGGCCAGCAACAGCAGCCCGCTCAGGATTCGGCACGGCACCGACAACCACTTCACCATGGACTTGCCCTGCGCGCCCTGTGCCATCCCTGCCCTCTTGTCATCGCCACATGGGCACGGCGCCCACCAGGGAGTATCTGCGTGCGGCAAGGGCCGGGCGCGGTGCCCGGCAAGCCGGGTTGCGTCAGGCCGCGCGCAGCTTGGCGCGTGTGGCCAGCACGCGGTCGTCCGCGATGGCCACATCACCGACGATGATCTCTTTGCCCAGCCCGCGCGGGCGCGCCGGGCTGGCCTTCTTCACCAGGTAGATCGAGTCGACCGCGGTGACGCTGAGGATGGCGTTGTCGGCCAGGAACTTGCTGGCCTGGGCGCGTGGCATCCAGGCCTGGAACAGGGTGCCGGCGTCCGGCACTTCGCGGAAGTGGTCGCTGTTGACGGTGTCCAGCAGACGGCGGAAGAAGGCCGCGGCCGAACGTTCGTTGAGCACACCACCACCGTACTCTTCCCAGTAGGCGCAGTGCATGTCTTCGCAGATGAAGACACCACCCGGCTTGAGCAGCGGAAAGTAGGTCAGGAAGCTGGTGATGACGTCGTTGGTGCGGTGCGAGCCGTCGTCCACGATCACGTCGAATGTGCTGGACCGCTGCAGGATGCGCTGGAAGGCCGCGGGTTCGTTGGCGTTGCCGACGATGACCTGCACACGCGGGTCGTCGTACACCAGACCTTCGCAGCGCGGGTTGATGTCGCAGCCGGTCAGCGTGCGGGCGTTGGGGAAGTAGCGGGACCAGATCTCCAGGGACCCGCCGTTCTGCACGCCGATTTCCAGCATGTCGATGGGCTGGTACTTGATGGGGCGGAACTGGTCTTCGTAGACGTCCAGGTAGGTGTCCCACTTGGTCGAGACCTTGCCCGTGTGGTGCTGGGCGTAGAGGCCGCGCACGCTGTCGCTCTTCACATAACGCGTGAAGTCGCGGTAGGACGAGGAACGGCCTTCCACGTGGTCGATGTAGTACAGGAAGTCGCCTGTCGGCTGCACCACTTCCCAGGGCAGGTGGCGCGCCACATACGGCGCGGGCATGCGCATGCCGCAGATCTTGTAGCTGGAAAGGGACCGCTTGTCGTGGATGGCAAAGGTGGTGTCCACCGGCATGGGCACCAGGCCGTCGGCCTGCGCCGGCAGCGTGGGCAGCACGCGGGCGTACTGCTGCACGTGGTCGAAGTACGGCGACTCTTTGGGGATGCCTTCGGTGCTGAGCGTGAGGCCAATCTTGCCGACCTGCGGATGACGGGCCAGCAGCGCTGCCATGACCAGCAGGCAGTCGTCAGGCACGTTGCTGAGGTCCAGGTCCGGGTCGGTGACGACGTACAGGTCGGTGCTGATCGTGTCCAGCACGCCACTGATCCACGGCGCCGTGTGGCCCAGGTTTTCCAGGAATTCCACGCGGTGCGGCAGGTTCTTGTACCAGGCCAAGAGCGGCTTGTAGGTGCTGCCGTTGTCCAGGATGATGATCTCGCGCAGGCCCTTCATGCGGCTGATGCGGTCCACCATCGCACGCGGCCATTCCAGCAGGTCGCGGTTGTTGATGATGACGGTGACTTCGGGCAATTGGTCGATCATGTCGGGTCCTGTTGGCGTGGTCATTTCAACCACTCGGACACGCCGCGTCCGAGTGATAGGAGATTCGCGTTGAGCTGCTGGCCGTCGATCAGCGCGTTGATGTAGCTGACGCGCAAGTTGTAGTGCTCGCTCTCGGTGGCCATCACGTCGAAGAGGCTGCGTTT
>JANOAM010000088.1:0-10616 GCA_031411215.1 Betaproteobacteria bacterium | reverse complement strand
TGCAGCCGGGGGTTTCGGCCCCGGGGCCGACTCACTTTCTTTGCTGGTGCAAAGAAAGTAAGCAAAGAAAGCACCTTGGGGAACATGCGGTGGTCGTAGCTCGGATCGATCGCTGCGCTCCGACCGGTGAAGTGCGGTGTTCTCGCAAAGGGTTGCTCGACAGGGCGCTCAACTGCCAGAGGAGCGGACCGAAAAACGCCGCGCTCGGCAAGATCGGAAAGACAAAAGACGAGATCCGTAGCCCCGCGAGAGTGACAAGGCGGAAGAGCTGCCGCATTGCGCGCCCAGCGCTCTGTCGAGCAAAGCTTTGCGAGACCTCGAGTGGCACCGGCTGGAGCGCAGCGATCGATGGCTACGCCAACCACCGCAAGCTCTTCAAAGGTGCTTTCTTTGCTTACTTTCTTTGCACCAGCAAAGAAAGTGAGTCCGCCGGAACGGCCCGCAATCCCCCGGTTTAGGATGTCGGCATGACCATCCACCGCCCCCGAGTCCCCGGCCGCCGCCTGCTCCATTCCCCCGGGCCCAGCCCGGTGCCTGACGCCGTGCTGCAGGCCATGAGCCAGCAGCCCATGGACCTGGCGGACCCGCGGGTGGACGCCAACATCGCGGCCTGCGAAGCCGGCATCCGCACGCTGGTGAATGCGCCCAAGAGCGACGTGTTCTTCTTCATCAGCAACGGCCACGGCGTGTGGGAATCGGTGGTCGAGAACCTGGCCGCACCCGGGCAGGCCGTGCTGATCCCCGGCACCGGCCACTTCAGTGAACAGTGGGCCATCCAGACCGAAGCCCTGGGCCGGCGTGTCGTGCGCACACCCTGGAGGCCCGGCTGGCCCATCGATATGGCCGCTGTGGAGCAAGCCCTGCGTGACGACAAGGCGCACGACATCAAGGCCGTCTTCGCCGTGCACACCGACACGGCCAGCAGCGTCACCAACGACCTGATGGCGGTGCGCCGCGCACTGGATGCGGCACGTCACCCCGCGTTGCTGGTGGCTGATGTAGTGGCGTCGCTGGGCTGCGCACCCTATGACATGGAAGCCGTCGGTGCCGACGTGACGCTGGGCGCGTCGCAGAAGGGCCTGATGTGCCCACCGGGCATCGGCATCCTGGCTGTCAACGCACGTGCCATGGCGGCTGCACAGGCCTGCCCTGTGACCCGCTTCTACTGGGACTGGGCACGCCGCAAGGCGGACCTGAACTACCGCAAGTTCTGCGGCACGCCCCCGCACAGCCTGATGCAGGGGCTGGAGGCCGCGCTGGACCTGATCCTGCAGGAAGGCCTGCCGGCTGTGCACCAACGCCACACCGAACTGGCCGGCGCGGTGCAGGCCGCCGTGGAAGGCTGGCGCACCGGCGGCGCGCTGGACTTCTTCTGCCAGGACCCGGCGGTGCGCTCGGTGAGCGTCACCACCATCACCATCCCTGAAAGCCTGCAGGTCGATGCGTTGCGGGCGACGGCGCGGGAACGCTTCCAGGTGGCGATTGCCGGTGGCCTGGGGCCACTGACCGGCAAGGCCTTCCGCATCGGCCACCTGGGCGACCAGAACGCGGCCAACATCCTGGGCGCGATTGCCGGGGTGGAGGCGGCGCTGGTGGTGCACGGCGTGCCGGTGGGTGAAGGTGGCTCACGCCGCGCGTTGATGCATTTGGCGAACCTGCCGATCTGAAGCGCAGGCCTGAACGCGTCGCATGATCTTCGGCCGATTCGACAGCGCGCGCTTGCGCGCCGTGCCACCCAGTGCCGTCAGCGCGCGCCGCTGCAAACGCACGGACGCCGTGATCGATGCCAGCCGCCTGGGCGCAGGCCCCGCCACGCGGCCCTGGGCGCAGCCCTGGCTGGCACCGCGCATCGAATGGCCTTTTGGTGTCTTCCAGACGGCCGACGCACAAGCCGCGCGCCGTGCTTGCCTGGTGCTGGACGGCAGTTGGTGGATGGAAGACGCGCCGGGCGCCGGTGCGCGCTTGGGCATACGCCTTCGAGCCCTGGCGGCTGATGCGGCGTGGTGGCGGCCGCTGCAGGAGGCCGATGCCTGGGACGCGGGCATCGCCGTTGATGCCGAACAGTTGGCCGGCTTCACGCCGCGCCGCGCGACGCTGATCGTCGTGGAAGGCGAGCTCAGCGAAGCCGGCCGGAAGGCCCTGGCTTCACTGGAACAGCGCGCCTACGAACTGCCGCGCGCCGTGCGTGTGCTGCTGGTGGGCAGCGGCCCGGTGCCGCCGTTTGCGCGTCACATCCCTGCATAGTTCGGCCCACCGCCGCCCTCGGGCGTGACCCACACGATGTTCTGCGTCGGGTCCTTGATGTCGCAGGTCTTGCAGTGCACGCAGTTCTGCGCGTTGATGACCAGATGGTCCGCGCCGTCCTTCTCAACAAACTCGTAGACACCGGCCGGGCAGTAGCGGCTTTCCGGGCCGGCATAACGCGCCAGGTTGATGGCCACCGGAACGGAAACGTCCTTCAGCGTCAGGTGCGCCGGCTGGTCTTCCTCATGGTTGGTGTTGCTGATGAAGACGCTGCTCAGGCGGTCGAAGGTCAGCTTGCCATCGGGCTTGGGGTATCGGATCTTCTCGACCTGCGCCGCGGCATGCAGGCGCATGTGGTCAGCGGCCTTGCGGTGGATGGTCCAAGGCGGCGACTTGAAGCCCAGCTTGGGCAGCAACCACTGTTCGATGCCCGTCATCAAGGTGCCGATGGTGTTGCCCTGCTTGAACCACTGCTTGAAGTTGCGGCTGAGGTTCAGCTCTTCATGCAGCCAGCTTTTCTCGAAGGCTTGCGGGTAGGCGCTGAGTTCGTCGTGGCTGCGGCCGGTCTTCAGCGCGGCGGCTATGGCTTCCGCAGCCAGCATGCCGGTCTTGATGGCGGCATGGCTGCCCTTGATGCGCGCGGCGTTCAGCGTGCCGGCTTCGCAGCCCACCAGCGCGCCACCCGGGAACACCAGCTTGGGCACGCTGAGCAGGCCACCCGCCGTGATGGCGCGTGCGCCATAGCCGATGCGTTTGCCACCTTCCAGGTGGGCGCGGATCATCGGGTGCGTCTTCCAGCGCTGCATTTCTTCGAAGGGGCTGATCCAGGGGTTCTGGTAGTCCAGCCCGGTGACAAAGCCCAGCGTCACCTTGTTGCCTTCCAGGTGGTACAGGAAGCCACCGCCATAGGTGTGCTCGTCCATGGGCCAGCCGGCGGTGTGCACCACCAGGCCGGGCCTGGCTTTGTCGGCCGGTACTTCCCACAGTTCTTTCACACCCAGCGCATAACTCTGCGGGTCACGGCCCTTGTCGAGTTCGAACTTGGCAATCAGCTGCCGGCCCAAGTGGCCGCGCGCGCCTTCGGCGAAGACCGTGTACTTGCCGAGCAACTCCATGCCCAGCTGGAAGCCGCTGTGCGGTTCACCCTCCTTGCCCACGCCAAGGTTGCCGGTGGCCACGCCACGCACCTGGCCGTCATCGGTGTAGAGCACTTCGGCGGCCGCGAAGCCGGGGAAGATTTCCACGCCCAATGCTTCGGCTTGTTCACTCAGCCACTTGGTGACAGCGCCAAGGCTGATGACGTAGTTGCCGTGGTTGTGAAAGCAGCCCGGGATCAGCCACTGCGGTGTCTGCTGCGCAGCGCTCTCGCCCAGGAAGTAGACCTCGTCGCGTGTCACCGCCTGGTTCAGCGGTGCGCCACGTTCCTTCCAGTCGGGGAACAGTTCGGTGATGGCACGCGGGTCCATCACCGCGCCGCTCAAGATGTGGGCGCCGGGCTCGGAGCCCTTTTCCAGCACCACCACGGACAGATCGGCGTTGACTTGCTTGAGCCGGATGGCGGTGGCCAGGCCACCGGGGCCACCGCCCACGACGACCACGTCGTATTCCATGGACTCGCGGGGGCCGTGTTTGGCGAGCAGGTCGGCCAGGATCTCGGCAGGGGTCATCAGGCTGTCTCCACGTGGGCTGTCATTTCTTCTAACGCGGCGCGATTCTAGGAGCCGCGTTCCCGGGCCGCGTTAAGGCGGCCTGCCAAATCAGCGCTGAAGAAGCGCCGGGGTTGCCAGGCCGGCCACGGTCAACAGCAGCGAGCCCACCACATGCACGAGCATCGTGCCCGCGGCCCAGCCCAGGCGGCCCTGCTGCAGGGCGGTCACCACTTCGGCAGAGAAGGTGGAAAACGTGGTCAGGCCGCCAAGGAAACCGGTGACGATGAACAAGCGCCATTCCGGCGGCAGCTGCTGGTTCTGCGCCAGCAGCGCCATGGCCAGGCCGATGAGGTAAGCACCGACGAGATTGGCCGTCAGGGTGCCCAGGGGCAGGGCGGGCAGCCAGTGGTTCATGCCCACACCCAGGCCCCAGCGCAGCACGGCGCCCAGGCTGGCACCCAGGCTGATGGCAAGGATGGCAAAGGCGGCTGATCCCATGGCCGGCGATTATGGCCAGTGGGTGCGCGGGGCCCGCTCAGGCCAGGGTCAGGCTGGCGTCAGACCCAAAGGCTGGCTGGCCGAAAACACCGGGGTGTCTTCGTTGCCCACGGCAGCCACAGCGCGCGACCGGCCTTGCCGCTTGGCCTCGTACAGCGCCTGGTCGGCGCGGCGCATCGCGGCGGCCACACTTTCGCCCAGCCCCACCTGCACGACGCCAAAGCTCATCGACACCGTGGGCAGCTGCTGCAGCGGCGCGCGGCGCTGCAGTTCGTGCACGATGCGCGCAGCCACGCCCATGGCGTCACGTGCGCCGGTGCGCCGCAGCAGCAGCACGAACTCGTCGCCGCCCTGGCGGCCCGGCACGTCCTGCGCACGCAGGTGGTCCAGCATGGCGCTGCTGACCAGGCGCAGCGCACGGTCACCGGCGGCGTGGCCGAAGAGGTCGTTGATCCGCTTGAAGTGGTCGACGTCAAAGATCAACAGCGCGGCGGTGCCCGGTTCGTCCTGGCGCAGCGCGTGTTCGGCCAGTTCGCGGAAGTGGCGGCGGTTCGGCACTTGTGTCAGGGTGTCGACATTGGCCAGCACACGCAGGCGACGGCGGGAATCGCGCAGCTGCCGCTCGGTGCGCTCGCAGACCAGGGTGATGGCCACGAAGGCCAGCACCACGCTGCCCAGCGCAGCCGCCGTGGCCTGTGCCAGCAGCAGCGGCACGGCATCGACACCGGGCAGCGTCAGCATGGCCGGCACCAGACCGGCCAGCACCATGGTGCCGGCCAGGCTCTGCACGGGCGTGAACTCGCGCCCACCCGGGCCCATGAAGAGCACCGTGGCGGCGTACAGGTGAAGGAGCAGCAGGGCGGCGGCGGCCAGACCCTGCGCGTCGGGTCCGGCCAGCGTGGCGCCGGCCGCCATCAGGGTGGTGCCGGCCAAGAGCAACCAGTCGATGGCTTCACGGCCCGGCTGCGCTTGCCGCGGGTGGAAGCGGCGCAAGCCGACCAGCGCCCACACGGGCCACTGCATCAAGAGCACCATGGCCAGTGCCCGGCCTGGCGGTGCTGACCAAGGCGCGGGCCAGGCTGCGGCCACGGCGGTGCCCAGGGACGTGAGCCACATCGCCATCACCCAGCAGTGCCAGCCTTCGTAGCGCCGCTGGCGCAGGCCGAAGGCCGTCAGCGCAGCCGCCGCCACCGCCAATGCGGCGGTCGCCATGCCCAGGATCTGTGCGGTGTCAGCCATGCGGACCATTGTGTGGAAAGGCTTGGCGTCAATCCGATGTGCGTCATGTTGCATTGCAACGTCCTGCAACCGGGCCCGGGTAGCATGACCCCCTGTGTGATGAAGCCTGGAGAATTGTTCGTGGCAATGGATGCGGTGGACTACGAGATCAAGGGCGCCGAGATGCAGTTCGTGGAAATCGAACTGGACCCTGGCGAGGCCGCGGTGGGCGAAGCCGGCAGCATGTTCTTCATGGACGCCGGTATCGCCATGGACACGGTGTTTGGCGACGGCAGCAACGCTGGCGGCGGCTTCTTCGGCAAGCTGCTGGGCGCCGGCAAACGCCTGGTGACAGGTGAATCGCTTTTCACCACCGTTTACACCAACAACACCAGCGGCAAGCAGCGGGTGGCCTTCGGCGCACCGTACCCCGGCAAGATCCTGCCCATGGACTTGGCGCAGCTGGGCGGCACGCTGATCTGCCAGAAGGACGCGTTCCTGTGCGCCGCGCGCGGTGTGTCGCTGGGCATTGCCCTGCAGCAGAAGATGTCCACCGGCTTCTTCGGCGGTGAGGGTTTCATCATGCAGAAGCTGGAAGGCGATGGCCTGGCCTTCGTGCATGCCGGCGGCACGGTGGTCAAGCGTGAACTGCAGGCGGGCCAGACCTTGCTGGTGGACACCGGGTGCGTGGTGGCGTACACGCCCAACGTGAGCTTCGAGATCCAGTACGTGGGCAAGATCAAGACCGCGCTGTTCGGTGGCGAAGGCCTGTTTTTCGCCAAACTCAGCGGCCCCGGCACGCTGTGGCTGCAGAGCCTGCCTTTCAGCCGCCTGGCCAGCCGGGTGTTCGCTGCCGCACCGCAAAACGGCGGCCGCCGTGAAGAAAGTTCCCTGGGCGGCTTGGTGGCCGGTGGGGGCCTGTTGGGTGGCATTCTGGGCGGTGATGACGAATAGGCCGCGCAGTGCAGGACGGGCGCCGATGATGCGGGCGCGGGCACTGGGCTTGGCAGCGGGCATGACACTGGCTGCAGGTGTGTCCCCCGCAGCCACCGTGCAGCTTGAAGAGCTGACCTGGCCCGAATTGCAGGCCCGTGTGGCCGCCGGCAGTGTCACCGTGCTGCTGCCCGTGGGCGGCACCGAACAGAACGGCCCGCACATGGCGCTGGGCAAGCACAACGCGCGTGTGCGCGAACTGGCCACACGCATTGCCGACAAGCTGGGCAATGCCGTGGTGGCGCCCGTGCTGGCCTATGTGCCCGAAGGCGCCATCAGTCCGCCGACGCAGCACATGCGCTGGCCTGGCACCTTGAGCATCCCGGAAGCGGCTTTCGAAGCCACGCTGGAAGGCGCCGCCCGCAGCTTGCATCAGCACGGCCTGTGCCAGGTGGTGCTGCTGGGTGACCATGGCGGCTACCGTGCCAGCCTGGACCGTGTGGCGGCCCGGCTGAACCGGGCCTGGGCCGCATCGGGCTGCCGCGTGCATGCGTTGCCCGAGTACTACCGCGCTGCATCTGCGGACTACGCGGCTGCACTGAAGGCCCAGGGCTACAGCGCGGCCGAGATCGGCACCCATGCCGGGCTGGCCGACACCGCGCTGACGCTGGCCACGGCGCCAGCGTTGGTGCGCAGCGAGGCCCTGACGCGAAAGAGCGGCCAGGCCCGCGACAATGACGGTGTGGCCGGTGACCCGCGGCGGGCTTCGGCCGAGTTGGGGCGGCCGGGCGCGGATCACATCGTGGACGCCACCGTGGCGGCGATTCGCCTGGCCGTGCAAAAGACGGCGCCCTGACATTCAAACGGAGTGGACCAATGACTTTGGCAAGGACCAGGACTTTCAAGGCGGCCGCCGTGGCCAGCGCTGCGGCTGC
Organism: Betaproteobacteria bacterium; assembly: GCA_031411215.1. GTDB lineage: Bacteria > Pseudomonadota > Gammaproteobacteria > Burkholderiales > Burkholderiaceae_C > Rubrivivax. The sequence continues at coordinate 3,139 of JANOAM010000088.1, read as the reverse complement.
ACTGTGGTGGGTTGCGGGCCCGCAGGCACCGGCCCAGGCGCAGACGGCGGTGACCGCGGCACCCGTCGCAAGCGAGACGCCCAACATCTACAGCGGCAACACGTCCGACAAGTTGAGTCCGGCGCTGGCGGGCGACCTGGCCCGCATCTACGTGCCCAACCTGCGTGGCAATGACGTCTACGTGATCGATCCGCTAACTCTTAAAGTAGTGGATCGGTTCAAGGTCGGCATCGGCCCGCAGCACATCGTGCCGTCCTGGGACATGCGCACCTTGTGGGTCACCAACAATGCCGAAGGCCGTACCGACGGCAGCCTGACGCCGGTGGACCCACGCACCGGCAAACCCGGCAAGGCGGTGCCGGTGGACGACCCGTACAACATGTACTTCACGCCCGACGGCAAGTCGGCCATCGTCGTGGCTGAAGCGCGCAAGCGGCTGGACTTCCGCGACCCGAAGACGATGGCGCTGCAGTACTCCATAGACACGCCGGGCTGCCCCGGCATCAACCACGCCGACTTCTCCGCCGACGGCAGCTTTGCCATCTTCACCTGCGAGTTTTCCGGCACGCTGGCCAAGATCGACCTGGCTGGCCGCAAGGTGCTGGCCTACCTGAAGCTGGACATGCCCAGCACCCGCTTCAAGGAAGTGCCGGGCGCACCGCGCACCGCAGCAGGCAAGGTCTGGGAGCCAGGCGAAAGCGAGATCTGCACCGTCAAGAAAGGCATGCCGCAGGACATCCGCAGTTCACCCGACGGCAAGCGCTTCTACATTGCCGACATGCATGCCGACGGTGTGCACATCGTGGACGCAGCCTCGTTCAAGAAAGTCGGTTTCATCCAGACCGGCCTCGGCGCCCACGGCCTGTACCCCAGCCGCGACGGCAAGCGGCTGTACGTGGCCAACCGCGGCTCACACAAGATCCATGGCTCGCGGTTGGGCAATGGTGGTGTGGTGGTGATCGACTTCGCGACTGAAAAAGTCGTCGCCCGCTGGCCGGTGCCGGGTGGCGGCAGCCCCGACATGGGCAACGTCAGCGCCGACGGCAAGTACCTGTGGCTGGCCGCACGCTATGACGACGTGGTCTACCGCTTTGACACGGCTTCAGGTGACGTGGTGCAGGTGCAGGTAGGCAAGGAGCCGCATGGCCTGACCGTGTGGCCGCAGCCCGGGCGCTATTCGCTGGGGCATACCGGCAACATGCGCTGAGAAAGATGGACGGCGGGCGACCATGAACGGTGTGCTGATCGCTTTCTGGCGCGCCTGCGCTACCTGCCTGCACCCACGCGTGCTGCTCTGGTCGCTCTTGCCCTTGCTGCTGGCCGGTGGCCTGGTGGGCCTGACGGGCTGGGCCTTCTGGGAGCCGGCACTGGACGCGGTGAGGGCTGGTCTTGATGCGTGGTCGCTGAGCGACGCGGTTTTCCGCTGGCTGAATTCGGTCGGGCTGCCGCAACTGCGCGCCATGGTGGCGCCGATGGTGGTCGTGGCGCTGTCGGTTCCGGTGGTGCTGCTGCTGACGCTGCTGCTGGTGGCGGCGTTTGCGACGCCGGCCGTGGTGCGCCTGGTGGCGGCCCAACGCTACCCGGCCTTGCAGGCGCGCCTGGGTGCGGGCTGGTGGCAAGGGGTGTTGTGGTCCATGGTCTGCACGGCCGCGGCGCTGATCGCGCTGGTGCTCAGCATTCCGCTGTGGCTGGTGCCGCCGCTGGTGATGGTGTTGCCGCCCCTGATCTGGGGCTGGCTGACCTGCCATGTCTTTGGCTTCGACGCGCTGGCCCACCATGCCAGTGCGGCGGAGCGGCGCGCCGTGTTGCGTGGCCGGCGCTGGCCGCTGCTGACCATGGGGGTTCTCTGCGGTTACCTGGGCGCCCTGCCGTCACTGCTGTGGGCGGTGGGCGGCGCCGCGCTGCTGCTGGCCCCGCTGCTGGTGCTGGTGGCGGTGTGGCTGTACACCCTGATCTTCGTCTTTGCTGCGTGCTGGTTCGCGCACTTCTGCCTGGCTGACCTGCAGCGGCTGCGCTCGCTTGAAGCGGTTCCTGGCCCCATCGTCGAAACTTCTCCGAGCCTGCCCACATGAACATCGGCCTCATCATCGTCGGTGACGAGATCCTGTCGGGCAAGCGGCAGGACAAACACCTGCCCAAGGTCATTGAGCTCTTGACTGCACGCGGCTTGTCACTGCAGTGGGCGCGTTATGTCGGCGACGACCGCCCACGCATCACCGCCGACCTGCAACACGCCTTCAGCAGCGGCGACCTGGTCTTCAGCTGCGGCGGCATTGGTGCCACGCCCGACGACCACACCCGCCAGTGCGCCGCTGCCGCGCTGGGGGTGGGCCTGGTGCTGCACCCCGAGGCCAAGCTGCTGATCCAGGAACGCATGCAGGACGTGGCGCGCGAGCAAGGCCTGGCCTACGAGCCCGACCGCGCCGACAACCTGCACCGCCTGAACATGGGCACGTTCCCGGCGGGCGCGCGGCTGATCCCCAACCCGTACAACAAGATCCCGGGCTTCAGCCTGGGCCATGTGCACTTCGTGCCCGGCTTCCCGGTGATGGCTTGGCCGATGATCGAATGGGTGCTGGACCAGCACTACGCGCAACTGCACGGTGGTGGCCGGCAGATCGAACGGTCGGTCATCGTCTATGGCGCCATGGAAGCCAGCCTGACGCCGCTGATGGAAACCGTTGAAGCCCGCCACCCCGGCGTGAAGGTTTTCAGTCTGCCTAGCGTGGACCACCCGCAGCATGGGCGCCACATTGAACTGGGTGTGAAAGCCACCGGTGACCCGTTGGCAGCCTACGCCGACCTGCGCCAGGGCCTGGAGCAGTTTGGTGCCAAATTGGGCCCTGAAATGGTGCGCTGATCCGGCGCGAATGGCACCAAACTAAAGCGCTTCGATGCACCAAAGTCGAACCGGGTCGCGCTGGCCGCGGCGGCCCACAGGCTGCGGCAGCGCAGCAAAGCCCCAGGGTTGCGGGCATGGTTTCTGCTAAATTCAATCGAGCCAGGGGTCGCCCCGGGCCGCCAATACCCTCCCAAACAACCAACCCGCGCCCCGCTTAGGAGAGATCTGCATGGCAAAGACTGTTGCCGACGTGATGAAGATGGTGAAGGAAAACGAAATCAAGTTCGTTGACTTCCG
>JANOAM010000087.1:0-2036 GCA_031411215.1 Betaproteobacteria bacterium | reverse complement strand
GAGAACACGGTGGCCAACGCGCAGGTCGTGGCCTGGCACACCGGCAAGGCGAGCTGGCCCGAAGTGCGCCGCTGGGTCCGCGAACGCAAGCTGGTGCCCATAGAGACCGTGCGCCTGACTGAGCACTGCGGTTTTGTGGAGGCGATCGAAGCCGGTGTGCAGGCCCTGCGGGAACGCAAGGACTTTGATTCGATGCTCGAGATCATCACGGCACGCACGGAGCAGGTGACGCCCTTGCCGGTGCTCAAGGAGGTGCCATGACCAGCAGCCTTTGGGCCGATGTCGGCCAGGCCATCGCGCCTGCCTTGCCGCCTGTGGCAGACCCGATGTCGCCGCTGCAGCAGCGCCGCCGCCGGGGTTTCGACGCCGCCACTGACGACGGCCGCGAGGCGGTGGAATTGGTGCGGGAAGACGGTGTGCTGCGCTGGGTCTGGCGCGCGCCGCCACAGCAGGCGCGCCATGGGCGGCGTGCTTGGCGGTCCCTGGGTGTCGATGCGCGCGATGTGGTGCAGCGCTTCGAGTACCCGCCCTTGGGGAAGAACCAGGTCACCAGTTCGCTGGTGTCGCTGGACCATCAGCTCAACCCGAGCCGAGGTCTGCGACGCTGGAAGGCCGGCGCCTGGCAGCCTCTGGTCCCGGGCGAGTTGGCCCAAATTCAAGGCCGTGTGCTGCTGCTGGTGCACGGCACTTTCAGCCGCAGCGAGATGTACGACACCGAACTGCGCGACACGCCGCAAGGGCGGCGCTTCTTCGACCGCGTCACGGGCGCAGCGCCTCAGCCCTACTCCGCCGTCCTGGCCTTTGACCACGCCACGTTGTCCATCGCACCTTGGCTCAACGCGTTGGACCTGATCCAGGCGCTGGATCCGCTGAAGGCTCGGCTCGATGTGGTCTGCCACAGCCGCGGTGGACTGGTGACCAGCTGGGCGCTGAAGATTGCGCCGCTGAATGTCGACCAAGTCATCTTTGTCGGGTCACCGCTGGCGGGCACCAGCCTGGCGTCGCCGCACCGGCTGCGCGAGGCGCTGGACATGCTGGCCAACGTGGCTGATGCGCTGAGCACGCTGTCACTGGGCGCGGGACTGGCTTTCCCACCGGCCATGCCGCTGGCCATGGGGGCCGCGGGCCTGGCCAAGGTGCTGGGCAAGGGCTTGAGCCTGGGCGCCGCAACCCCGCTGGCCGACGCCGCTGTGGGGCTGGTGCCCGGTTTGATGTCGCAAAGCCGGGTGCTCAACAACCTGGAACTGGAGCGGCTGTTTCCGTTGCCGACCAAGGCCCGGTTGAGCGGCATCGGGGCCGTCTTCAAACCTGATGAAGTGAAGGAGCCGATCTGGAAGTTCTGGAATCGATTCAGCAATGTCGTGGACCAGGCCAAGTACTACGGCGCCGAGCTGATCTTTCAGCAGCCCAACGACCTGGTGGTGGACACGGACTCCATGAACCAGCTCGGAGCACTGGAGCGCATCACGAGTGGCAACTGGAAGTTCCTGGGTGAGACCGGCCACACCCATCACTGCAGCTACTTCAGGAACGCCGATGCCATCGCGTTTCTGGAGAGCCGGCTGCAGTGAACGGCTCCATGCCGCGCCGGGTTCAACCCGCCGGTTCGCCCGGGTCCACATAACGCCAGTAGTCCCGCATGAACGGGTGGCGCCAGAAGCCTTCGGTCCAGGGTTGAACCAGGTCAAGATAGACGTTATGCACGTGGACTTTGTAGGGCATGTAGGCCACCAGCAGGTCCTTGGCCTGGCGCATGACCGCTTCGCGCTGCGGGCCGTCAGGCAGGGCGCGCTGCTGTTCGAACAGGCGGTCAAACGCCGGCAGCTCAAAGCGCGGGTCGTTGGACTCGCTGGCGTGGGGACCGTAGGCGATGCCCAGGAAGAAGCCGCCGTCGGGGGAGGTCGCCGTCCAGCTGTAGCCCCACATCATCAGCGTGCCGGCGCGGCTCTTCTTCAGCAGCTCGGGCCAGGTAGAAACCTCGAAGACCATCTTCAGCCCCACCGCCTTCATGCAGCGCTGCCAGATCTCGCTGGTGC
>JANOAM010000086.1:0-2339 GCA_031411215.1 Betaproteobacteria bacterium | reverse complement strand
CATCAGGTCGTGGTGCGTCCAGTAGGCCGCGTAGAACTCCATCATCGTGAATTCCGGGTTGTGCCGGACGCTGATGCCTTCGTTGCGGAAGTTGCGGTTGATCTCGAACACCCGTTCGAAGCCGCCCACCAGCAGGCGCTTCAGGTACAGCTCCGGCGCGATGCGCAGGAACATCTGCTGGTCCAGCGCGTTGTGGTGGGTGATGAAGGGCTTGGCGTTGGCGCCGCCAGGGATGGGGTGCAGCATCGGCGTTTCCACTTCCAGGAAGTGGTGTTCCACCATGAAGCTGCGGATGGACGACACCGCCTTGCTGCGCGCCACAAAACGCGCACGGGCCGCCTCGTCGGTGATCAGGTCCACATAGCGCTGGCGGTACTTCTGCTCCTGGTCGGCCATGCCGTAGAAGTCACTGGGCAGCGGGCGCAGGCTCTTGGTCAGCAGCCGGATCTTGGTCGCCTTGACCGACAGCTCGCCGGTCCGGGTGCGGAACAGCGTGCCCTCGCAGCCCAGGATGTCGCCCAGGTCCCAATGCTTGAAGGCGGCCAGCACGTCCACACCCACCGCGTCCTGCGTGATGTAGAGCTGGATGCGCCCGGTGCTGTCCTGCAGCGTCGCAAAGCAGGCCTTGCCCATCACACGCTTCAGCATCATGCGGCCCGCCACGCTGACGGCCACCGCCTTGGGCTCCAGCTCCTCGTTCGGCACCTGGCCATGCAACTGGTGCAGGTCGGCCGCGTGGTGCTGGGGCTTGAAATCGTTGGGGAAGGCGGCGGTGCCGCTGGCGGCGGCCTGGGCACGCAGGGCCTGCAGCTTGTCGCGCCGCTCCTGGATCAGTTGGTTGTCATCACTCATTGGGCGGCACTCATGGCAGGGTCGGGTTCGTCAACTCATTGAATCTGCTGCAATTTTAGGCTCGCGGCCAGGGGTGCCCCGTAGAATCTGTGGCCCTATGACGACGCGCCTGCCTTCCATCGCCTTGCCGATTGCTTTACCGATCACTGACCGCCCCATCCGTTTTGCGCTGGTGGGCTGCGGGCGCATCTCTGCCAACCATATGGAGGCCCTGCGTCAACACCAGGGCCGCGCAGAGCTGGTGGCGGTGTGCGACAACAAGCCCGCAGCCTTGCAGGCGGCCTTGGCCAAGACCGGCGTGTCCCCTGAACAGGGCTTCGATTCGCTGGACGCTTTGCTGGCCGCGCGTGTGGCCGACATCGTCGTGCTGGCCACGCCCAGCGGCCTGCATCCGCGTCAGGCCATGCAGGCCGCCGCGGCCGGCCACCACGTGCTGACCGAAAAGCCCATGGCCACCAAGTGGCAGGAAGGCATGGACATGGTCCGCGCCTGCCGTGAAGCGGGCGTGAAGCTGTTCGTGGTCAAGCAGAACCGCCTGAACCCCACCATGCAGCTGCTGAAGGCGGCCGTGGAAGGGGGACGTTTCGGCCGCGTCTTCATGGTCAACGTCAACGTCTTCTGGACACGCCCGCAGAGCTACTACGACGACGCACCGTGGCGCGGCCGCTGGGACATGGACGGCGGCGCCTTCCTCAACCAGGCCAGCCACTACGTGGACATGGTGGACTGGCTGGTCGGCCCGGTGGACAGTGTGCACGCCTACACCGCGACGCTGGCGCGCGCCATCGAGGCCGAGGACACCGGTGTCATGAGCCTGCGCCTGCGCGGCGGCGGACTGGCCAGCATCAACGTCACCATGCTCACGCATGGCAAGAACTTCGAAGGCAGCATCACCATCCTGGGTGAACGCGGCACGGTGCGCATCGGTGGCGTGGCGGTCAACCGCATCGAGCACTGGGAGTTCGAGGACACGCGGCCCGAAGACGCCGGCGTCAAGGATGCGAGCTACGCGCCCACGTCGGTCTACGGCTTCGGCCACCCGCTGTACTACGACAACGTCATCAGCACCATGCGGGGTGAAAAGAACGCGGAAGTGGACGGTTATGAAGGCCTGCGTTCGCTGGAAGTGATCATCGCGGCCTACCGCAGTGCGCGCGATGGCACGCGCGTGGGTCTGCCGCTGGTTTTCTGATGGCCGTCACCATCCACCCCAGCGCCATCGTCGATCAAGGCGCGCAACTCGGCGACGGCACACGCGTCTGGCATTTCGCCCACGTGAGCCCGGGTGCGCGCATCGGCGAAGGCTGTTCGCTGGGGCAGGGTGTGTACGTGGGCAACGACGTGTTCATAGGCCGCAACGTGAAGATCCAGAACAACGTGTCGGTCTACGACGCGGTGACACTGGAAGACGACGTGTTCTGCGGCCCCAGCATGGTCTTCACCAACGTGTTCAACCCACGGGCTGCCGTGGTGCGCAAGAACGAGTA
>JANOAM010000085.1:0-11979 GCA_031411215.1 Betaproteobacteria bacterium | reverse complement strand
GTCCAGGTGGAGCGCGGACTTGCCCGCATGGGACACGTCCTGCATCGCGGACACCAGGCGTGACATGTTCTCAACCTGCTTCTCGATGATGGATTGCGCCCGCGGCAACAACGGTTCGGCGGACTGCACCTGGCCCAGCATGGACGCCGCCAGGCGTATGGGTCCCAGCGGGTTGCTCAGTTCGTCAGCCACCAAGGTCATGAATTCGCTCTGGCGGCGGTGCGCGCGTTCGGCCGAAGCCTGCAAGTCCTGGGCATTCAGCGCGGCCAGTACCAGTTGTTCGTTGGCATCGCGCAACTCCGCGTAGCGTTGCTGCTGGCCTTCGACCGCCGCGCCATGGTGCGAGAGGGGGTCGCTGAGGGCAGACACCGCGGTGGTGGCTGGTGCTGCGTGCGCGGCCCCCTGCGACGCCTCCTGTGCGTCGTAGAAGGCAGTGCTCCCCATGCCCCGGCGCTTGGCCGTGAACATGGCGGCGTCGGCTCGCTCCAGCAGTGTCTCGACGTCTTTTCCGTCGTCCGGATAGATGGCGATGCCCACGCTGGCTGTGAGCCGCAGCACCTGGTCACCGATGCGGCTCGGTGCGGCCAAGGCAATGGCCAGGTCATCGGCGACACGGGCCGCGTCGGCGGGCTCCGCAATCTCGGTCAGCAGCACCACGAACTCGTCGCCGCCGTGCCGGCTGACGGTGTCGCCCACGCGCAGGGTAGCCACCAGGCGATGGGCCATCAGCTTCAGCACCTCATCACCGACGCCATGGCCCAGCCCGTCATTGACCCGCTTGAAGTTGTTCAGATCCAGGAACAGCACGGCCAGACGGCGCTCGTGGCGCTGGGCCGCGGCGATGGCCTGCGCAAGCCGGTCCAGCATCACGGCCCTGTTGGGCAGCTGCGTCAAAGGGTCGACCTCGGCCGCGTGGGCCAGTTTGGCCAGTACCTTGGCGGCGGTCTCCGCCTCCGTCTGGTTGCGCAGGGATGTCAGCACCAGTTGTTCGTTCGCCGCCAGCAACCGGGCCGCCTGGCTGCCACGCAGCAGGCTTTCTGCGACCACCACTTCCTGCAGCAGGCGGGCCAGCAGCACGCGGGCTGACTCGACCTTGGCCTGCACCTGCGCGAGATCGGCCGCGGCCTGGCCTGCGGCGCCGCTGGGTGGCTTGTCGGCTTCGCTCACGGCCGGCTCGCGCTGTCGCGCTTTCGCGTCGGCCTGCCGCCCAGCAGCCCTTCCTGGTCGTTCAGCCTGTCGCCAATCTGGATGCCGTCCGCGTCGATCGTGTAGGCCCGCAGTTCGTTGGAATGCATGCTGGCGCGCACCTTGACGACCGCCGTCACCCGCAAGAGACGGCTTTCGAGCTCGATGTAGCGCTGCACGATGATGGCGTCGGTCAGGAAGGCGGACCCGTAGGGGCTGAAGCGCAGGTCGGTGTAGCGGTCCTCCAGTTCGGAGGTCAGCAAGGTCGTGACCCCGGCGGCCGAGAGCGTGGTCACCATGCGCAACAGCGATTCGCGGAAATCCTCCCGGAAGGTGGGTGCCAGTGTCAGCTCGAACCCGGACAGCGAGTCGATGACCACGCGCCGGGCGCCCGTCTGGTGGATCTTGCTCATCAGCAGGTAGGTGATCTCGTCGATCGACAGATCCATTGACGGGCTGTCCAGCAGGCCGACGCGGCCGCTGGCGATCAGGTCGACGACGATCTGGCTGCGGGTGCGGTTGGGCCGTTGTTCGAAGGCTGCGATGACGCCCGTCTCGCCGCGGCGCGCGCCTTCGGCCAGAAAGGCCGCCGCCAGGATGCTCTTGCCAGAACCGGAAGGCCCGGCCACCAGCAACGAATAGCCGCAGGGCAGGCCGCCGCCCAGCATCTCGTCCAGGCCCGGCACGCCTATGGACACACGCGGGACGGGCTTTCCGGCCGCCGGCTCGGCCGCGGTGGACACGACGCTGGGCGCAGGCGCGAAGATCGTCACGCCGTTGCTGCCGATACGAAAGGTGTGCAGGCCGGGCAAGGTCGGCTGCCCGCGCATCTTCATGATCTCCAGCTTGCGGACCATGGAGTTGCGCATCACGCTCTGGCGCAGCCAGATCACGCCGTCGGCCACGGTGGAAACCGGGCCGGCTTCGGATTCGGAAGTGAATTCGCCGATGAGGAAGGTCGTGGCCTGCCAGCTCGTCATCAGCATGCCCAGCTTCTGGAGGAACTGCTGCAGCGCTTGGGTGGCCTGCGGCCGGCTCTCGCTGGCCTGGATGACCGAACGAAAGGAGTCGACAAAGACAAAGGCCGGGTTGTGCGCGATGACCTCGTCGGCGATGCGTTTCAAGACACGGTCCAGGTCCCCAGCCGCCGCGTCGTCGGACAAGCCGACGACGCGCACACGGCCGTCCAGCGCACCGCCGTCGAAGAAGGCGAACTGCTGCTGGTAGCGCAGCATTTTCAGCGGCGGTTCACCCAGCGCGGTGAAGTAGAGCGCCGGCCTTTCACGTGTGGCCAGCGCGAACATCATCTGGTGCGCCAGCGTCGTCTTGCCGCAACCGGGCTGGCCCGCGATGACATTGAAGGAGTACTCGGGCAGCCCACCGCCCAGCACGACATCCAGCCCGGGCACACCCGTGGACAGGCGGTTGATGGTCACTTTTCTGCTCATGATGAGGAGTCCTGGGTTGCCGATTTGCCGTTGCGTGCGCTCCACGCCGAACGAAGAAGGCGTTCGGTGAGCAAGGGGCCGACCAAGGAACTCAGCAGCCGCTGGAAACTCTGCAGCATGGCGTTTCCACAAGCCAGGGCGGTGGCGGCGGGCTGCTGGGAGAGCAGCGCCTGCAGCGCGGACAGGTCCAGCATGGGCTCGTCCAGCGCTGCAGCGTTCTGGCGACCGGGCGCCAGCCAGGGATACGTGGACGCCACCAGGTGGATGCAGCGGTCGTAGAGCGCCGCTACACCACGTTGGCCGATGATGGGACGCAGGGCGCCGTCAACGTCCCGCCAGATGGCGACCACCGCCGCGGCGACTTCGTCTGCCGGGGCGTCGTGCGCGACCCGTTGTGCCAGCGGCAGGGACTTTTGCCGCTCCGGGCTGGTATCGACTTTCGCGGCTGGCTCTGCTTCCGACATGTGTCACCCCGCTTGGTGTGCGCTGCTGTTCGGTTGCCGGCAACGCCTTCGGGATTCGGCAAGCCTGCATCTTCGGCGCAGTGCAAGGCCGCGTATGTGCGGTGCCGAACCCTGTCCCGGTCCACCCGTGCGCCCGGTTGGTGGGCAGCAGCAGACGGGTTCGGGAACGTACAGACGGCGCCCCGTGCCTGCCCCTACGTTCGCTGTCGTCCCAGCACCCTGTCCAGCCTTGCCAGCCCTGGGGCGGTGTGGCGCGAGGACATGGTCACTTCCGCAAAAAAACCGAACGAGGCGCACCGATGAAGACAGCACCACAGGTCAAGGCCCAGTCCACAGCCCAAGTCAAAGCCCAGGCGTTGGCCGAGGCGCAGGCGCTGGCCACCGCGATGCCATTCAACACAGGCAAGGCCCTGGAAGTGGGACGCAGCCATGCCGTCGCACCGCCGCGCGGCGCCGTCTTGCTGAAGGGCGCCTTGGCCCAGCCCCTGACCACCAACCAAGGCGTGGCGATAGGCGACAACCAGAATTCGCTGAAGGCCGGGCTGCGTGGGCCGACGCTGCTGGAAGACTTCATCCTGCGCGAGAAGATCACGCACTTCGACCACGAGCGCATCCCGGAGCGCATCGTGCATGCACGCGGCTCGGCCGCGCATGGCACCTTCGAGGCCTACCAGCCGATGACCGAATTCACACGCGCCGCGCCCTTCCAGGCCGCGGGCAAGATCACGCCGGTGTTCGTGCGCTTTTCCACCGTGGCCGGTGAACGCGGGTCCGCCGACACGGCGCGCGATGTCCGCGGCTTTGCGGTCAAGTTCTACACCGACGAAGGCAACTGGGACTTGGTGGGCAACAACGTCCCGGTGTTCTTCATCCAGGACGCGATGAAGTTCCCCGACCTGATCCATGCGGTGAAGCCCGAGCCGCACCACGGCATGCCGCAGGCCGCGTCAGCGCACGACACGTTCTGGGACTTCGCGTCGCTGATGCCCGAGACCACGCACACGCTGATGTGGGTGATGTCCGACCGCGGCATCCCGCGCAGCCTGCGCATGATGCAGGGCTTCGGTGTGCACACCTACCGGCTCATCAACGCAGAAGGCCAATCGCACTTCGTCAAGTTCCACTGGAAACCCTTGCTCGGCACCCATTCACTGGTGTGGGACGAAGCGGTGAAGATCTCTGGCGCCGATTCGGACTTCCACCGCCGCGACCTGTGGGAAGCCATTGAATCGGGCGAGTACCCGGCCTGGGAACTGGGCCTGCAGATCTTCACCGAAGCGCAGGCCGAGTCCTTCAGCTTCGACGTGCTGGACGCCACCAAGCTGATCCCCGAAGAATTGGTGCCGGTGACGCCGGTCGGCCGCATGGTGCTCAACCGCAACCCGGACAACTTCTTCGCCGAGACCGAGCAGGTGGCCTTCTGCACCGCGCATGTGGTGCCCGGCATCGACTTCAGCAACGACCCGCTGCTGGCCGGCCGCATCCATTCCTACATCGACACCCAGATCACGCGGCTGGGCGGCGCCAACTTCCACGAGATCCCGGTCAACGCGCCGCTGGCCGCCGTGCACAACAACCAGCGCGATGGCTTGCACCGCCAGGCCATCCCGCGGGGACGCGTGGCGTACGAGCCCAATTCACTGGGCGGGGGTTGCCCCTTCCAGGCCGGCGCCGCGGGCTTTGTGTCGTTTCCGCAGCCGGTGGAGAGCGACAAGCTGCGTGGCAAGCCGGAAAAGTTTGCCGACCACTACACCCAGGCCACGCTGTTCTACGACAGCCAGACCGCGGTCGAGAAGGCCCACATCGCGGGCGGTTTCCGCTTCGAGCTGAGCAAGCTCACGGTGCCGGCGATCCGGCTACGCATGCTGTCGTCGCTGGTCAACGTGTCGCCCGAACTCGCCGCCACGGTGGCCGCGGGCCTGGGCATGGACGTGCCACCGGCCATGCCGCGGGCGCTGGCCCAGCCTGCGGAGCCGGAGGTGCGCACGTCGGCCGCGCTGTCGCTCACCGCACTGCCCGGTGACGGCGGCATCCGCACGCGCAGCGTGGCGGTGTTGGTGGCCGACGGGGTGGACGCCGCGTCGATGGTGGTGGTGCAGGCCGCGCTGTTGGCCGCCGGTGCCACGGTGCACCTGATCGCGCCGCGACTGGGGTTGGTGAAGCCCTCCAAGGGAGACCCTTTCGAGGCCACGGCCACGTTGGAGAACGCCGCGCCGGTGCTGTTTGACGGGCTGGTGCTGCCCGACGGCGCAGCGGGCGTGAAGCGCCTGGACATGCACGCCGAAGTGATGGACTTCATCCGCAGCCAGTACCGGCATGGCAAGACCATCCTGGCGCTGGGCGCTGCCAAGGCGCTGCTGGTGCGGGCCGGGGTCGAGCCCCTGCTGCCGGGCGGTGAACGGGACCCGGGCATCGTCGTCGGCAGCAGCGTCAAGGCAGACCAGTCGACAGCCGAGTTCATCGCCGCGCTCGGCAAGCATCGGCATCCTGAGCGGGAGGCCGCCGCTTGAGTACCGCGCCTGTCGCCACCAGCCCGAACACCGCCCCAAGCGGTGCGGCCAGCACGGTCACCTACACACAGCGCGCCACGCTGCCGGACCTGCCCGTGGCACAGACCTTCGACATCGACTGCACGCTGGCCTACGAGATCCGCGGCGCGGCCGACTTCGTGTTCCAGATCCATGCGCACCACGGCATGGACCAGCGCGTGCTCAGCGAATCGCTGGTGCTCACGCCGGACGTTCCGCAGCACGTGTATGCCGACCCGACCATCGGGCACCGCTTCCTGCGGCTGCATGCAGACAGCGGCCCGCTCACGTTGCACTACCAGGCTCGCGTGGAGCGCACCGTGCAGCCCCTGGACCCGCAGGCCCAGGAGTTGCTGATCGCCGACTTGCCCGACGACCTGCTGCACAACCTCAACCCGACCCGCTACTGCGAGTCCGACCACCTGAGCCAGGTGGCCCAGGACATGTTTGGCCAGTTGCCGCGTGGGCTGTCCCGGGTGCAGGCCATCGTCGACTGGATCCACCAGAACATCCGCTACCAGGTCGGCACGTCGAACGCGACGACGACGGCACGCGACGTGCTGGCGAACCGCGCCGGTGTGTGCCGGGACTTTGGCCACCTGGGCGTGACCTTCTGCCGCGCGCTCAACATCCCGGCCCGGCTGGTGGTGGGCTATGCCCACTTTGACGAACCACCGCCCGACTTTCACGCGATGTTCGAGGCCTACCTCGGCGGCCGCTGGGTGCTGTTCGACGCCACGCGCATGTCGCCCATCGACAACCTGGTGCGTGTGGCCACGGGCCGTGACGCCAAGGACGTGGCCTTCGCGACGATCTACGGCCCGGCCACCATGCTGGCGATGGCGCCGTTGATCACGCAGGTGGCAAACGCAGCCTGAACGCCTTCAGTCCACATGGATGCGGTGGGCCCGCAGCACCTGCCGCCAGGCCTGCTGTTCGGCGGTGATGCGGGCGGAAAGCGCCGCGGGTGAACTGGACACCGGTGTCATGCCGGCCTGCGCAAACACGGCTGCCAGTTCGGGCCGGGCCAGTGCCTCTTGCAACGCCGAAGAGCTGGCCTCCACGCTGGCCTTGGCCACGGCGCCTGACGCGAAAACCGCGAACCACTCCTTGACCACCAGGTCCGTGCGGCCAAGCTCCGCGAAGGAAGGCACGTCCGGCAGGACAGTGCTGCGCACCGGCCCCGACGTGGCCAGGACGCGCACGCGACGGCTGGCATGGTGCTGGCGCAGCAGGCCTTCAGGCAGCGCCAGGGCGGCGATGCGGCCGCCCAGCAAGTCCGTCACCGCGGGCGGGCCGCCGCTGTAGGCGATGTGCTGCCACGCGACGTCCTCAGCGCTGAACAGCATGGCTTGCAGCAGGTGGGGCAAGGTGCCGGTGCCCGGGGATCCGATGTTGGCCTCTGCCGGGTGCTGGCGGGCCCAGGTGATGAAGTCGGCCAGTGTCACCACCGCCGCCGGCACCGCAGGGCCGATGGCCAGTGCCAGCACCATCTCGCCGGCCAGCGACACGGGCTGCAAGTCGATGGCGGGGTCGTAGGCCAGCTTGTCGTAGAGCGCCGGGTAGACGGTGGCGATAGCACCCTGTGCCAGCAGCAAGGTGTTGCCGTCGGCCGGCGCGGACTTCAGTGCGCTGACGCTCAACTGGCCGGCCGCGCCGGGCCGGTTGTCGACGACAACACGTTGGCCGCGCGTGACGAGCAGTTGTTCGCCCACCGTGCGCGCGATCAGGTCCGGAATGCTGCCAGCGGGTCCGCTGCACAACAGCTGCAGCGTGTCAGCGCGGGCGGCATCGGCGCGCCGCCCGAAGTTCAGCGCCAGGAGTCCAGCCGCGCCGGTGCGCAGAAAGCGCCGCCGTGTGCAGGCGATCATGTCAGCACCTGCGGGCGGCGCGCGGCGGTCAGCAGCAGTTCATTGGGGCCTGCCCAGCCGTCGGCCGTGCTGAAGGCGTCCAGGCGGTCCCGCATCTCCGCCCAGGCGGCATCGGCCGCGGTGGGCGTGAGCGGCCGCAGGATGTCCAGGATGGGGCTGGCGGAACTGCGCACGAAGGCCAGGTAGTCGTCTACCGATGGCATGTGGAACACGGCGTCCATGGCGGTGGTCGCAACGTCCTGGAACCCCGCCGCGCGCATGAGCGTGTCCATGTCGCCGGGCCGGCCCAGGCTCAGCAGGCCACCGGACTGGAAAGGGTCGCGGGCCGGCAGGCCTGCATGCTTCAGGGCCGTGCCCATCAGGATGGTCAGGCATGGGTTCCGGTCGGGGCGTGAGAACACCATCGTGCAGATGCCGCCGCCCGGCCGCAGCGCACGGTGCATTTCACGCAGACCCTGCAGCGGGTCGGGAAAGAACATCAGGCCCAAGCGGCAGACAGCGGCGTCGAAGACGCCCCCGTTGACGCCCAGGTCCTCACCATCGGCCACCAGCGTCTGGACCTGTGCCAAGCCGGCGCGGGCCGCGTTTTCGCGGGCCAGCGCCAAGATCGCGGGTGACAGGTCGGTGGCCAGCACGCGGCCTTGCGGGCCCACCAGTTGCGCCAGGGCCAGCGTCTGGTCACCGGCGCCCGCGGCGACATCCAGCACGTGCGAGCCCACCGCCACGCCGGCCATGCGGCACATGGCTTCGGTGGGATGGCTGAGCCAGTTGCGGATCTGCGCGCCGTGCGCGTTCCAGCCCGCGGCGGCCGTGTCCCATTGGGTGCGCATGGCGGCCTTGAAGACCTGCGCTACAGAGGTGGATGTGTGCATGGCTTCAGACTAGGTGCACAGGCCGCCCGGCGTAAGGCGCAAGGCTGCAGAATGGGGCCGCAATGGCGCATAACCCGCAGAGCTTCGACTGGGACGACCTCAAGCACCTGCTGGCCGTGGCGCGCCACGGCAGCACGCTGGCAGCGGGCCGGGCGCTGGGTGTGGACCAGTCCACCGTGCAGCGGCGGCTGACCGAACTGGAACGCCGCATCGGCCAGGCGCTGGTGCAGCGCCAGCCCACCGGCTACCGCCTGACGGCTTTCGGCCTGGCCCTGTTGCCGCAGGCCGAAGCGGTTGAGCAGGCGGTGAAGGCCTTCGAACAGCAGATCACCACCGCCACGGCCGACGTGTCCGGCGTCATCCGCGTGACCTGCCCTGAGCCCATCGTCTTCCGCATCACGCAGTCCACGCTGCTGGACCGTTTCCGCGCGCTGCACCCGCAGCTGCAGGTGCAGTTTGTCATGAGCGACAAGACCATCGACCTCATGAAAGGTGAAGCCGACGTGGCCTTGCGGTCCGGTGACACCGACGACGGTGAACTGGTGGGCCGCAAGATCGGCGATTCGATCTGGGCGGTCTACGCCAGCCGGACCTACATTGAACGCCATGGCCGGCCAGCGCGGGTGGAGGACCTGGCGCAGCACGCGCTGGTCGGCTTTGACGACAGCATGGCCCGGCACCGCATCACCGCGTGGCTGCAGAAGGTGGCGCCGGACGCGGCGCTGGCCGCACGCAGCAACAGCGTGCTGGGGCTGGTCTATTCGGCCAAGGCGGGTGTGGGTGTCGCGCCCTTGCCCATTGCGCTGGGTGACGCGGAACCGGACCTGGTGCAGGTGATAGGGCCGGTGCCGGAGCTGACGCGCATCTGGCGCATGCTGACGACGCCGGAATTGCGGCGCACCCCGCGTGTGGCCGCCTTCTTCGACTTCATCGTCAGCGAGATCGAGACGCTGCGGCCGATCATCACGGGTTGAGCACAGGCCCTGCTCAGCCGCTGAAGCTGAGCGTGTAGCCCCAGGAGTCCAGCCGCGTGGGAATGGCGTTGAAGGCCAGCGTGATGCGCTGTTCGCCCGCGTTGGGCGGCACGGCGTGCATCAGGTAGCTGGGGAACAGCACCAGGTCACCGGGCTCGGGCTGCGGGCTGATCCACTTGTCGGCGTTGTAGGGGCCGGTGACGCTGCCCGCATGGTCGTTGCGGAAGGCGAAGTCGCTGCCGCCCGGCGCCTTCATGAACACGGTGCGCGAATCCGGGTGCGTGGGCGTCAGGTAGACCACGCCGGACACAAAACTGTTGGCGTGGTTGTGCATGGCCTGGCGGCCACCGGTGTCCAGCACGTTGACCCACATCTCCTTGATGGACCAGCCCAGGGCCTGGCCGAACAGCAACGCACCAAATTCGGCGATCTGCGGCGTCACCGCACCGGCCACGTCCGCCAGCAAAGGGCTGTCGCCGGGCCGCAGCATGGCGGTGTGCGACAGCTGGGCGGACGAGTTGTTCTCGCGGCCGGCCTGACGGCTGAAGTGGCTGACCAGGCCGTGCACCAGCGCACCGTCCAGCGCGTGCGGCACGCGCATGAAGGGCGTGGGGAACAGGCCAGTGACTTCAGCCATTCAGGCGCGGCGGCGCAGCACCAGCAGGGCCGTCAGACCCAGGCCGGCCAGCAGCGCGCTGCCAGGTTCCGGCACCACGCTGATGTTGTCGAAGGCCGCAGCCGCGGCCGGGCTGAAGGTGACGGAATGCGCCACGCTGTTCAGCGACGTGCCCAGCATGTCCCAGTGGCAGAACGCCGAGTCGCTGCAGCCCGTGGTGGCGTTGGCCGTGAGGCCAAAGGAGGCCAGCCGTGTGCCCGTGCCGCCCAGGCCGCTCCACACCTGCACGGCGTCGGCCAGCACGTCGGCTGACGAATAGAAGAAGCTGAAGCCGTAGAAGCCGCCGTCCACGTTCATGGCGCCGTCGCTGCCGGCCACGAACATCACGCCGACCGGGGACGGCGCGTGGGTGAAGAACTCGCCGTTGGTGCCGGAGCCGGTGCCGTCGTTGACCAGGCCCAGGGCGTCGCCACCAAAGCGAACGCCGGACGCGGCGTAGGTGTTGCCAATGGACGCGAAGCTGGGCGCGTTTTCGAAGTCCAGCGTGATGATGCCGGCGAAGGCGGGCACGGCGGCAGTGGTGGTGGCGATGGCCAGCGCGGCCAGGGCGAAACGTTTCATGGGTGCTCCAGTTGAACTGGACCGGAGTCTCGGAGGCGATTGCTACAGCGGCATGACACCACGCCCCCTGCGCTGCGGGGGTGGCGTCACGGGAGCGTCATCGGTGTGTCACTGCCGGCCTTCAGCCTCACGGCCCATGCATGACCCCCAACGCCGACACCTGCTGCAGGCGAGCCTCTTGCTGGCCACCTGCACCGCCTGGCGCCCGGCCCGCGCCTGCGAGTACTTCGCACCGACGCTGCGCATCACCCACCCCTGGACACGTGTCACACCCGCCGATGCGGCGCACGCCGTGCTGTGCATGCGCATAGACGAAGTGACGCAGGCTGACCGCCTGCTGGCGGTGCACACGCCGGTGGCCGAACGCGTGCTCACAGGCCGCGGGGCTGCCGAAGGGGCGCTGCCGCTGGACATCCCGGCCGGCCAGGACCTGCTGATGAGCGAGACCGGCCTGCACCTGCGCCTGCAGGGCCTGCAGCAGCCGCTGGAGATTGCGCGCAGCTACCCGTTGACGCTGGTCTTCGAACGTGGCGGTGCGGTCAACGCCGCGCTCAACGTCGACTACATGCGATTTGCCTGAGTGCGGCGCGAGCCGCGGCCTTCACCCATTCACCACAACACCACACGACACCAGGAGAAGAACCGATGAACCAGCCCTTCCGCAAGAGCCCGCTCGCACTGGCAGCCATGGCCGCCCTCAGTGCCGCCTTCCTCAGTGCCGGCAGCGACACGGCACAAGCCGCCAAGACCGGCGGCAGCTATGCCGCAGGCGACTTCCACAACCACACCACCTGCTCTGACGGCTCCATCTCCATGGCCAGGCTGGTGAAAAAATCCACCGACAAGACAGACACACCCTGGGGCCTGGACTGGTTTGTGCAGGCTGGCCACGGCGGCAGCGGCAACCGCAACTGCACGCTGGTGGAAGACGCCAGCCTGGCCACGCCGGCCTACCCGCTGAGCTTCTCGGCATCGGGCGGCCTGCTGGGCCCCACCACCACCTGGCAGAACTCCAACCCGGCCGTGCAGCCCAAGGGCCTGGTGTCGGGCAGTGCGCCCAACCAGGCCATGTGGCGCTGGCAGTCCCTGCAGGAATTCCAGTACCCGGTGCTGGAGTACCTGGCCGCGTACAAAAACAAGCCCATGTTCCTGGGCGTCGAATCCGTGGTGGCCGGCCATGAGCACAGCTCCATGTCCGTCATCACCGGTCAAATGCCATTGGCGCTGGACAACGCCGTGCTGCCCACCACAGCCGGCTACACCGCCTTGGGCAATGCCAATGCGCTGGCGCAGTGGGAATACTGCTTCGACCGCGGCGACAGCGACACCAGCCGCGGCAACACCACGGTCAGCAGCGGCATCGGCAACAACTGGAACTGCTCGGTCACCGGCAGCTTGAA
>JANOAM010000084.1:0-34542 GCA_031411215.1 Betaproteobacteria bacterium | reverse complement strand
AAAGCGCTGGCAGCAACTGCACCGGCTGGTCTATGTCATCGCCGGGCTTGGCCTGCTGCATTTCTTCTGGATGCGTGCCTGCGCGACCCGCGCGGTGGCGGCCGTTCTTCAGCGCGTCTGACGGCGCCCACGGTGGCAGCGGGTGCGGTGGCGCGCAAGTGGCTGCAACAGCAGTTCGGCACCACGTTCACCGGTTGGATGAGCGCGCTGGGCGAGATCGACATTCCCTTCGACGACGAGAGCCAGATCCCGCTGAACCCCTTCTACGCGCCCAATGCCGGCATCGTGCCGCAGCTGGAAGCGCACATGGACGCGCTGCGCAAGGCGGGCGACAGCTGCGGCGCCCGCATCGAGGTGCGCGCGCGTGGGGTGCCCGTGGGCCTGGGCGAGCCGCTGTTCGACAAGCTGGACGCCGACATCGCCTACGCCATGATGGGTCTCAATGCGGTCAAGGGCGTGGAGATCGGTGACGGTTTTGGTGTCGTCGCGCAACGTGGCAGCGAACATGGCGACGAGCTCACGGCCCAGGGCTTTGCCAGCAACCACGCGGGTGGTGTGCTGGGTGGCATCAGCACGGGGCAGGACCTGGTGGTGCGCATCGCCATCAAGCCCACCAGCAGCATCCGCACGCCCAGAGCCAGCATCAACCGCGCCGGTGAACCCACCCAGGTGGAAACGCTGGGCCGCCACGACCCCTGCGTGGGCATACGCGCCACGCCCATCGCTGAAGCGCTGCTGGCCCTGGTGGTGATGGACCACGCGCTGCGCCACCGCGCGCAGTGCGGTGACGTCCAACTGGCGCTGCCTCCTATCGCTGCACAGTCGCCCGGGCACATCGTCTAGCCACACCCCGGATGACCGACGCGCCTGCGGGCCGCCCCGTCTCGGGCTTGAAGCGTTTTTCGGCGCTGACCTTCTGCTACTTCGCGGCCATCGGCCTGTTCAATCCTTATGCGCCGTTGTGGTTCCAGAGCCTGGGCTTTTCGACCTTGGTGATCGGCGGCATCGCATCGTTGCAAAGCTGGACGCGTGTCTTCGCGCCCTACGCATGGAGCTGGGCCGGTGACCACAGCGGCCGCCGTGTCGAACTGATCCGCCTGGCCGCGCTGGGTGCGTTGCTGTGTGCCCTGGGCCTGCTGCTGGTGCAGTCGCTGACCGGCCTGCAGGGCACGCAACGTGTGGTGGCCGTGGCGGCCATGGCGGCGCTGCTCTTCGTGGCCAACAGCGGCGTCGTGCCGCTGTACGAAGCGCAATTGGCCCAACTGCTCAACCGCGCCGACGGCAGCATGGACCCCAAGCGATACGGCCGCGTGCGGGTCTGGGGCTCGGTGGGCTTCATCGTCGCCGTCAGTCTCTTCGGCGTGTTGCTGGAACGGGTGGGCATTGCGGTGTTCCCGGTGTTCGTGGCCGTCATGAGCGTGCTGCTGCTGCTGGCGGCCCTGCGCCTGCCCACCACGCGTGACGACGCCACGCACGACGCGCCCGCGCCGGCCGTGCTGCCGCTGCTGAAGCGGCCGGAGGTGGCCTGGTTCTTCGCCAGCATCTTCTTCGTGGTGCTGGCCCACACCAGCCTGTACGCCTTCTTCTCGCTGTACCTGGTGGAGCTGGGTTATGGCAAATCGGCCGTGGGTGCGTTGTGGGCGGTCAGCGTGGCGGTCGAGATCGTCTTCTTCTGGACCCAGGGCCGCTGGTTCCCGCGCCTGCAGCCGCACCAGTGGCTGCAGGTGGTGGCGGTGGTGACGGTCCTGCGCTTCGTGGCCACGGCGGCGGGCGGCAGTTCACCCACCGTGCTGGTGCTGGCGCAGCTGACACACGCCATCACCTTTGCGGCGCACCACGCGGCCTGCATCGTGCTGGTCAACCGCTATTTCCCGGCGCGTCTGCGCGGCCGCGGGCAGGCGCTGTACACCGTCCTGGGCTACGGCCTGTCCGGTGTGTTGGGCGGTGTGGGTGGCGGCTGGGTGATCTCCAACCTGGGTTTCGCCGCCGTCTTCTGGTGCGCGGCAGCCAGCGCGCTGCTGGGTTGGCTGGCGGCCTGGCGGTCGCAACACGCGGACCGCGACTGAGCTACAGCCTGCGGCGGGCCTGCCGATAACCGGAGGTGCCGACACCGGCCCAACCGGGGGCGGCACGTCCGCTGCCCATGCCTGTCCATCTCAAGAACCTGCCGACGACCGAAGCTCCCTGGGCCGCGGGGAATGCGGCCGAACCGGCCCAGCGCCCGCAGCGGCGCTTGCGCCTGGCCATGTACCTGGCCTTCCTGGCGTTGGCCGTGGCCGTGGCCCTGCAGGGCGCAGTGACCTGGCATCTGGAATCCATGCGCAGCATCGACGCGCAGCTGCTGGACCAGGCCGCCGAACAGCGCCTGCTGGCCTTGCAGGTGGGCCACCAGGCCACGCTGCTGCAGCGGGACCCGTCTGCCCGCGGGCAGGCCGTGGTGGCACTGGACATGCTGCTGCGCGACTCCACCGTGCGTGCGCTGGACCTGGAGTCCAGCCTGGGCCGCCAACTGGACCGATCGCCGGACGCTGAACGGCGTCTGGGTCAGGCGCTGAACCGCTGGCAGGCGGCCCGAGAACGGCTCTGGTACCGCGGTGAAAACCTGTTGCGCCAGCTCGACCGCAGCGACGCCGCCGCGCTGGCCGTTGCCGCCGAGGCCCTGCATGCCGAGACCGCCCCCACGGCCGCGGCTGCGTCGGCACTGGCCACCGAACTGCACCAGGCGGCCGACGACCGCGCCGCCGTGCTGCGCCGTGGCTTGCAGGTGGGCATGGCCGGCCTACTGGTGCTGCTGGGCGTGTTGACGCTGGCGGTGGTGGAGCCCACGGCACGTGCCGTGCAACGCCAGGCGGCGCGGCGCGACGAGCAGGCCGCCGAGGTGCGCACCCTGGCCCTGGTGGCCGAACACACCACGGCCATGGTCCTGATCACCGACGCCGACGACCGTCTGCGCTGGGCCAACCCGGCGTTCACCCAGCTCACCGGCTGGCCGCTGGCCGATGTGATGGGGCTGCAGCCTTCCGAATTCCTGCCCGCCACGGCGCTGGACCCCAGCAGCCTGGCGCGCCTGCGTGACGCCGTGGTGCGCGGTGTGGCCTTCCGCGACGTGCTGCTCAACCGCACACGCGACGGCCGTGACCTGTGGTTGGACGTGGACTTGAGTCCGCTGCATGACGCTGCAGGCCAGGTCGCCGGCTACATCAGCGTCAGCACCGACGTCACCCAGCGCATGGCGCAGCAGGCCAAGCTGCATGCGCTGTGGAGCGTGCTGCCGGCCGGTGTGGTGGTGTTCGGCCCCGACGGCCACATCCGGGAAGGCAACCGCGAGGCCGAGCGCCTGCTGGGCCTGAGCCTGGCGCAGATGCAGCGGCAAGCCGCCGTCGACCCGGCCTGGCGCCTGCTGCGAGACGATGGCAGCGACTACGCCGCCGACGACTTCGCCGCCAAGCGCACGCTGGACAGTGGCGAGCCCGTGCGCAACGAGACCATGGGTGTGCAACTGCCCAGCGGTGAGCAGCGCTGGCTGCTGGTCAACACCGAGGCGCTGCGTGACAGCAGCGGCCTGGTGGCGGGTGTGGTGGCCTGCCTCAGCGACATCACCGAGCGCCGCCGCCTGCAGGACCAGTTGCACGACAACGCACGCACCGATTCGCTGACCCGGCTGCCCAACCGGGCCGCGGTGGTGGAACGTCTGCAGCTGGCCATTGCCCACGGCGTGCGCCACCCGGGTTATGGCTTTGCGCTGCTGTTCATGGACTTCGACCGCTTCAAGCAGGTCAACGACACCATGGGCCATGGTGCGGGTGACGAGTTGTTGCGCCAGATCGCCCAGCGGCTGCAGACGGCGCTGCGGCCGGGCGACCAGTTGGCGCGCATGGCTCAAACGGGAGGTGCGGAAGGCGCGTCAGGCGAGGTCGCAGCCCGCCTGGGCGGCGATGAGTTTGTGGTGGTGCTGGAAGGCGTCAACAGCACGGCCGCCGTGGCCGCTGTGGCCGACCGTGTGCTGCGTGAAGTCAGCGAGCCCTACCTGATTGGCAGCACGCCGCTGCACAGCAGCGCCAGCATCGGCGTGGTGTTGCACCTGGGCACGGGAACTTCCGGCGGCCCGCCGCAGGGCCCACCGCCCACGGCTGAAGAGGTGCTGCGCAACGCCGACACCGCCATGTACGAGGCCAAGCGCGCAGGCCGCGGCCGCTGGGTGATGTTCGACAACTCCATGCATGAGCGGGTGCTGCGCACGCTGGCCATGGAAGCCGACCTGCGCCGCGCGCTGGCCGGCGACGAGCTGTTTGTGGTCTACCAGCCGGTGGTGGACCTGGTGACGCGTGACGTGGTGGGCGTGGAAGCCTTGTGCCGCTGGCGCCACCCGGAACGTGGCCTGGTGCCGCCAGCGGACTTCATCCCGGTGGCTGAAGAGGCTGGGCTGATTGACGCCGTGGGCAGCCTGGTGCTGCGCAAGGCGTGCGCGGACTTTGTCGGCTGGCGCCGCGACATGGGCAAGCACGCACCGGCGCTGCTGGCGGTGAACTTGTCACGCGCGCAACTCAAGCGCCAAGGCATGGTGCAGGAGATGGCCGCGTTGCTGGACGAATGCGGCATGCAGCCGCAATGGCTGCAGCTGGAAGTGACGGAGAGCCTGGCCGCCCAGGACGAACCCGTGCAGGCCACGCTGCGGCTGCTGAAAGGCCTGGGCCTGAAGCTGGCGCTGGACGACTTCGGCACCGGCTATTCGTCACTGGCCTGCCTGCACCAGCTGCCGGTGGACACCGTCAAGGTAGACCGCAGTTTTGTCCAGCATGCGCAAGACGTGGAGTACCACCGTGTGCTGATCGAGGCCACCGTGCGGGTTGCGCGCACCCTGGGCATGACCACCGTGGCCGAGGGCATTGAAACCGAAGGCCAGGCCGCGCTGATGCAGGAACTGAACTGCAGCCGCGGCCAGGGCTACTTGTTCAGCCGGCCGCTGGACGCCACCGCGCTGCGCGCGCTGCTGACGCCGGAGTTCGAAGCCACGGCCTGACGCCGGCCCAGGGGTCGATCGGGCCATCCCGGTCGCCTGCAGTTCGTCGCCCGCAATCCGCGCTTCATCGCAACCCTGTCCACTGTCACGGGTGGCTGCCTACACTGCGCCCCACTTCTGCACCATCGGGTGACAGACCGGATCCAGGAGGGAATCCTCACATGAAGAAGAGCTATGTCGTCGGCGCGGTGGCGCTGGTCGTGTTGGGCGGCGGCGCCGCTGCGGTGATGGGCATGATCAAGCCCGGTTCCGGCGCGACGTCTGCAGCAGCCAGTGGCGCCGCGTCAGGCGCGCAAATCGCCAAGGCGGACGGCAAGGACGGCAAAAAGCCCGACGTGCCCTTGGAATTTGTCTCCCGTGAAGTCGTGCAGCCGACGATGGCCAAGATGCCCGGCATGGTGGAATTCAGCGGCCCGCTGGTGGCACCGCAGACGGCGTTGTTGCGCGCCAAGGCCGGTGGCACCCTGCTGGCGCTGAGCGTGGCCGAAGGCAGCCGCGTGCAAGCCGGCCAGGTGGTCGGCCGCATCGAATTGGCCGACATCAGCAGCAGGGTGGCGGAACGCCAGGCCAACCTGGAATCCATGCGCGCCAGCGTGGTCCAGGCCGAACGCAACCACGCCAGCAACGAACGCCTGGCGGCGCAGCAATTCATCAGCGGCATCGCGCTGGAAAACTCGCGCACCGCGCTGGACACGGCACGTGCCAACCTCAACGCCGCCCAGGCCTCGCTGGACACCACCAAGGTCGCGCTGCGCGACGGTGCGCTGCTGGCGCCAATCTCCGGCATCGTGTCCAAGCGCCACGTGCTGCCGGGTGAAAAAGTCAGCGTGGAACAGCAGGTGCTGACCATCGTGGACCTGCGCACGCTGGAACTGGCTGGCACCATTGGTACGCACGAGGTGCCGCGCATCAGCGCCGGCATGCCGGTGCAGGTGCAGGTGGAAGGTGTGGACCAGCCGGTGGCCGGCCGCGTGGCGCGCATCGCACCCGCCGCCGAGCCGGGCACGCGCAGCATCGGCGTCACCATCGAGTTGCCCAACGCCAAGGAAAGCCTGCGTGCCGGCCAGTACGCACTGGCCCGCGCCACATTGGCCGACGACACGCAGCGACTGACGCTGCCCGCCACGGCCGTGGGCAAGACCAGCGGCCAGGACCATGTCTGGGTGATCGAAAACGGCTCGCTGGCGCGCCGTGCCGTCACCGTGGGCCGCCGCGACGACCGCGAAGGCCGCGTGGAAGTGCTGCAAGGTGTGGTGCCCACCAGCCAGGTGCTGGCGGCGCGTTTTGACAACCTGCGTGAAGGTGCCAAGGCGTCGGTGGTGGCAGCCAAGTCCGCGCCGGTGGCTTCGGCCGCTGCGTCGACACCTTTGGTCAAGTGAGGAGACGGCCATGTGGATGACCCGCGTCGCCATCAACAACCCCGTCTTCGCCACCATGGTGATGGTGGCCCTGTGTGTGCTGGGCCTGTTCAGCTACGGCAAGCTGGGTGTGGAGCAGATGCCCGACATCAGCTTCCCCGGCGCCTGGATGGAAGTGCGCTACCCCGGCGCCAGCCCGGAAGCCGTGGAGCGCGAGGTCATCAAGCCGGTTGAGGAAGCCGTCAACAGCATCGCCGGTGTCAAGCGCATCACGTCCCGCAGCGGCGAGGGCGTGGGCACGATGAGCATCGAGTTCTCGCTCAATGCCGACATGGGCAAGGCCATGCAGGAAGTGCGCGACCGTGTGGCCGCCGTGCAGAGCAGCTTCCCGCGCGACGTGAAGCAACCGACCATCGCACGCTGGAACAACGACAACAGCCAGCCGGTGGTCAACATGACGCTGCTGAGCAAGACCCGCAGCGCGCGTGAGCTGTCCATCTTGGGCGAGCAGAACGTGGCCAAGCGGCTGCAACGTGTGGAAGGCGTGGCCAGCGTGGAAGCGCAGGGTCTCACCGTGCGCGAAGTCCGTGTCGACCTGGACCCCGCGCGCCTGCGCGCCTACGGCGTGACACCGGCCGAGATTGCGACAGCGCTGCGCGAAGCCAACGCCGACCAGCCCGTGGGCCTGATCAGCGACAGCACGCAGGACGCGCTGCTGCGTGTCGAAGGCCGTGTGCGGGACCCGCGCCAGTTTGAGAGCCTGGTGGTGGCGCGGCGCGGCAACCTGGCGCTGACGCTGTCCGACCTGGGCCAACTGATCGAACGTGAACGTGAACCCGAGAGCAAGGCCCGCATCAACGGCCAGCTGGCCATCAACTTCAACGTCTTCAAGCAGCAGGACGCCAACATCGTGGAGGTGGGTGAAGCCATCAAGAAGGCGATGGACGAGATCCGCAAGACGCTGCCGCCGGACGTGGAACTGCGCCTGGTCAACGCCAACAGCGACTACGTCAAGAATTCATTGGACGGCGTGCGCCACACGCTGATCGAAGGTGCGCTGCTGACCGTGGGCATCGTCTTCCTGTTCCTGCACAGCTGGCGCAGCACCATCATCACGGGACTGACGCTGCCCATCGCGGTGATCAGCAGCTTCATCGCGGTGTATGCGTTCGGCTTCACGCTGAACTTCATGACCATGATGGCACTGAGCCTGTGCATCGGCTTGCTCATTGACGACGCCATCGTCGTGCGCGAGAACATCGTGCGCCACGTGCACATGGGCAAGGACCACCACACGGCGGCCCGCGAAGGCACCGACGAGATCGGCCTGGCGGTGATGGCCACGACCTTTGCCCTCTGCGCGGTGTTCGTGCCCGTGGCCTTCATGGGCGGCATCATCGGCAAGTTCTTCTACCCGTTTGGCATCACCGTGGTGGTGGCCGTGCTGGTGAGCCTGTTCGTCAGCTTCACGCTGGACCCGATGCTCAGCGCCATCTGGGCCGACCCGCCCAGCGTTCGCCTGAAGAAGTACTGGGGCATAGGCCACGCGATCCGCGCGACCGACCGCGCGATGGACTGGCTGCACGGTGCGTATGAACGCGCCATCCACTGGATCTTCTCCACCCGCCGCTGGAGGGTCTGGGTGGTGTGGGTCTACGCGCACAGCTTCCATGCGGACAGCAGCCGCGACAAGGCCAGCAAGCGGCACTGGCGCAGCGCCACCATCACGCCGCGTGGTGTGGTGGCCTGGTCCGGTGTGCTGAGCTTTGTGATTGCCGTCGGCCTGGCGCCGCTGGTGGGCAGCGAGTTTGTGCCCGAGACCGACCAGGGCTTCACGCAACTGGCCCTGCGCATGCCGGTGGGCAGCAGCCTGGAGCGCACGGACGCCAAGGTGAAGCAGATCGAGGAGATCGTTGCAACGATCCCCGAGATCGAGAACATCGCCACCTGGGTGGGTGGCCCCGGCCAGCGCAACCAGGCCTGGCTCAACATCGCCCTGAAGCCCAAGGCCAAGCGCAACCGCAGTCAGAAGCAGGTGGAAGAGGCCATGCGCGCGGCCATCGCCAAGGTGCCGGGCACGGATGCCAGCGTGGGCTTCAACCGGCCCATCTACGTGGCGATATTGGGCAACGACGCCGAAGGCCTGGCCAAGGTGGCCGATGCCTTTGCCGAGAAGGTCAAGAAGATCCCCGGCGCGGTGGACGTGGAAAGCAGCGTCAAGCCGGGCTTGCCCGCCTACGCCGTGCGCCTGAAGCCTGGTGCCGTGCGTGAACTGGGCCTGACCGCGCCGCAGCTGGCCAGCAGCCTGCGCGCCTACGTGAACGGTGAAACGGCCACCTACTGGACCACGCCGGACGGCGACCAGGTCGACGTGGTGCTGCGCCTGAACGAAAGCAACCGCCAGCGCCTGGACCAGCTGAAGGGCCTGCCTGTGGCCTTTGCCAAGGACGGCACACCGATCAGCCTGGACAGCGTGGCCACCATTGAAACGGTGTTCAACCCGGAAATCATCCGCCGCCAGAACCTGCAGCGCCGCGAAGCCGTGTTTGCCGGTGTGCAGGGCCGCAGCCCGGGTGAGGTGGGCGACGACGTGCAGAAGCTGATCAAGGAAACCAACCTGCCCCCAGGATTCAGCTTTGACGTGGGTGGCCAGATGCAGCAGCAGGCCGAGGCCTTCAACGGCCTGCTGGCGGCCATGGCGCTGGCGGTGATCTTCATCTACATCGTGCTGGCCAGCCAGTTCGGCAGCTTCCTGCAGCCGATCGCCATCATGGCGAGTCTGCCGCTGGCGCTGATTGGCGTGATGCTGGCGCTGCTGCTGTGGCGCAGCACGCTGAACATCTTCAGCATGATCGGTCTGGTGATGCTGATGGGCCTGGTGACCAAGAACGCCATCCTGCTGGTGGACTTTGCCAACCAGGCGCGCAAGGCGGGTGCGACGATTGCTGACGCGCTGCTGCAGGCCGGCATGATCCGCATGCGGCCCATCATCATGACCACCATGGCCATGGTCTTCGGCATGCTGCCGCTGGCGCTGGCCTTTAACGAAGGTGGTGAGATCCAGGCGCCGATGGGCCGGGCCATCATCGGCGGCATCATCACCAGTACTTTGCTGACCCTGGTGGTGGTGCCGGTGCTGTACAGCTATGTGGTGCGCGGCAAGAAGGGCCTGCTGCCGGCGCCGGCCAAGCCGACGGCACCGGTGCTGGCAGGCAACCCGGCGGGGCCGCTGCCCATGCCGGCCGACCGCGACTGAGCCGGGCTGCCGCCGTTCCGCTGACCACTTGACCCCGGTCAACGGTCGGCCCTGTGCAGGCTGCATACTGCGGCCTGCACATGTGTCTTTTCCCGCCATGATTTTCCGGCCTCAAGTCCTCCGCCGTTGGGCGGCCCATGTGGCCTTCCTGTGGCTGTTCGGGCTGGTCATGGGCGTGGCCAACGCCTGCATGGCCTATGGCGCGAACGCTGCGGCCATGGCGGCCGCCCCGGACGAGCGCGCGACAGCGGCGCAAGCCGGGCAGCCCGAGGCGACACCCGCAGCGCTTCCCGCCTGCCACGGCCACGGCGGTGACGCCGACGGTGCGGTGGCCAAGACGAACTGCCAGGATTTCTGCGAAAAGGCGGCAGCCGCGTCCCCCGTGGCCAAGGCCTCCTTGGACGACCTGCAACTGCAGGCAGCCTTTGTCGCGTCGGTCGCGGTGGGGCCGCCTGTGTCGGCCCGATCCTGGGCCCCGGCTTGGGCGCCGCACACGGTCAGCGTGCCGGCACCACCGATCCGTCTGGCATTTCCCCGCCTCAGCGTGTAGCCAGGCCGAGCGGCGGCCCCCTGTGGCCGCGCTGAAGCGCGCTCTTCGCCCGTCGAAGCAGCTGCCGCGCCCCGAGCGCCTGCGTCTGGCTGGTGGCCATGAGCCACCACGAGGAACCCCGTGATGACTGCCTGCCTCTTGCGGCCCGCCTGGGCCGTGACTGCCCTGTTGGGCCTTTGCCTGGTGTCCGCCCATGCTGCCGAAGCCACCGCGCCGCGCGACGCGCTGGGTGCCACGCTGCAGGGCCTGCTGGACCATGCCCGTCGCCACAGCCCCGAGGTGCTGGCCATGCGGGCCGAGGCCGACGCGGCCGCGCAGCGGGTGGACCCGGCGGCCGCGCTGCCGGACCCGGTGGTGCGTGTTGAACTGATGAACGTCAACAACTACGGCAACGGCAACACGCCCAGCTTGTTGCCCTGGCGCGTCGGGGAAACGAAGTACACCTTCCTGCAGAGCCTGCCCGGCTGGGGCAAGCGGGCCCTGAAACGCGACGCGGCGGTCAGTGACGCCCGCCAGGCCGACGCCCGTGCGGACGCCAGCTGGTCCGACACGGCCGCGCGCATCAAGACCGCCTTCGCCGACTACCAGCGGTCCTTCGGCAATGAGAGGCTGACCCACGAAGTGAAGGACCTGCTGATCCGCCTGGAGCAGGTGGCACAGGCCCGCTACGCGTCAGGACTGGCGACCCAACAGGACGTCATCCGCGCCCAGATGGAACTGACCGCCTTGCAGGCCGACCAGATTGCGCAGCAGGGCGAACGGCAGCAACTGGGCGCGCGCCTCAACGCGCTGCTTGCGCGGGACGTGTCGGCACCGCTGGCGGACCCTTTGCAGGCGCGGCCCGTGCCGGCGCTGACACCGGCCGATGCCCTGAGCCTGGCCGACCGTGCGCGCAGCCGCAACCCGCTGGTCGCGGCCGAACAGGCGCGCGTGGCGGCGGTGCAGAGCAACCGCGCGCTGACGCGGCTCAGCCGCTACCCGGACGTCCAGGTGGGCGTGTCGCCATCTCAGATGGGCTCGCGCATCACCACCTGGGGCGTGATGGTGGAGCTCAACATCCCGTTGCAGCAGGGTGTGCGCCGCAGCCAGGAACGCGAGGCCGACCTGCTGGTGTCGGCGGCGCGGGCCCGTGTCGACAGCCTGACGCAGCAGCTGATGGGCGAACTGGGCATGGGGCTGTCCGCCCTGGACGGCGCCCGGCGGACCGAGGCCCTGGTGAAGACGCAGCTGCTGCCGCAGTCGGAGCTGGGCCTGCAGTCGGCCCTGTCCGCCTACGAAGGGGGCAAGGCCGACTTCGCCACGGTGCTGGAGGCGCAGCGCCAGCTCCGGCGCGCCCGCCAGGACCTGCTGAAAGCCCAGGCCGAGGCGCAGACGCGCCTGGCCGAGATTGAACGCATCGTGGGAGAAGACCTGTGAAGACTGCATCCGCCCTGCTGTCCATCGTGGCCCTGGGCGCCGTTGCCGGGGGCAGTTACTGGTTGGGCACCCGGTCGCCGGCGCCCACGCTGGCCAGTGCGGGCCCTGCCGCAGCAGCTTCCGCGCCCCAGGCGCGCAAGCTGCTGTACTACCGCAACCCCATGGGACTGGCCGATACCTCGCCCACGCCCAAGAAGGACAGCATGGGCATGGACTACGTGGCGGTCTACGAGGGCGAGGACGCCTCAGGAAGTGATCCGGCCTCGGCCAGCCAGGTGCGCATCAGCACCGACAAGGTCCAGAAGCTGGGTGTGCGCACCGAGCCGGCGGCCCTGCGTCCGCTGGGCAGCACGCTGCGAGCCGCCGGCCGCGTCGAGGTGGACGAACGCCGTGTCGTCACGGTGGCTGCCAAGTTCGAGGGTTATGTGGAGCGCCTGCAGGTGAACGCCACGGGACAGGCCGTGGCCAAGGGGCAGGTCCTGTTCGATGCCTTCAGCCCGGACCTGGTGGCGGCGCAACGTGAATACCTCATCGCCGCCCAGGGCCAGGGCGCGATGAAGGATGCCGCCGCCGACGCGCAGGGCGGCATGCGGCAGCTGGCGGAGTCCGCGCTGGCCCGCCTGCGCAACTGGGACCTGTCGCCCGATCAACTGGCCACGCTGGCCCGGACCGGGCAGGTGCAACGCACGGTGGCCTTCACCTCGCCCGTGTCGGGCGTGGTCACGGAGAAGAAAGCGCAGCAGGGCATGCGCTTCATGCCCGGCGAGATGCTCTACCAGGTGACGGACTTGTCGGCGGTGTGGGTCATGGCCGATCTGGCCGAACAGGACATCCGGCAGGTCAAGCCCGGCGCGCGTGCGCGGGTCACGGTCACGGCCTACCCCGGCGAGACCTTTGACGGCCGCGTCACCCAGGTCTACCCGGCGCTGAAGGCGGAGACACGCACCGTGCCGGTCCGCGTCGAACTGGCGAATCCGGGTTTGCGGCTGAAGCCCGCCATGTTTGCGCAGGTGGAATTGGCCGTGGGCAGCAGCACGCCCGTGCTGACCGTGCCCGATTCCGCCGTCATCGACACCGGCACGCGCCGCCTGGTGCTGGTGCAGGTGCAGGAAGGGCGCTTCGAGCCGCGCGAGGTGCTCACACGCGGGCGCAGCGACTCGTTCATCGAGGTGACCCAGGGCCTGCGGGAAGGCGAGCAGGTGGTGGTGGCGGCCAACTTCCTGATCGACGCCGAGAGCAACCTGAAGGCCGTCGTGCGCAACCTGGGCGCTGCGGCGGGTGAGGCGGGCACGGCCGGTGCGTCGGCGGCACAGAAGGCGCCGGGTGCGGCCGGCGCCGCGGTCTCGCACCGCGCCGAAGGGCGCATCGACAGCATCGACGCCGCGGCACGAAGCCTGGTGCTGGACCACGGCCCGGTGGCCACGCTCAAGTGGCCTTCCATGAGCATGGAATTCAAGCTGGCGGATGCGGCCTTGCTGAAGGGCCTGAAGGCCGGCCAGCGTGTGCGCGTGGACTTCGCCGAAGCCCGGCCGGGCGAGTTTGTCGTCACGGCCATCCAGTCTGCCCCCTGAGCGGAGAAGCCCATGCTTGCCCGCCTCATCCGGCTTTCGGGCCGCAACCCGTTCCTGGTCCTGCTGGCCACGGTGTTCGTCGTCGTCGGCGGCGTCTTCGCGTTGGTGAAGACGCCGCTGGACGCCTTGCCCGACCTGTCGGACGTGCAGGTCATCGTCTACACCGAATTCCCGGGCCAGGCGCCGCAGGTCGTGGAAGACCAGGTGACCTACCCGCTGACCACGGCCATGCTGGCGGTGCCCAAGTCGCGCGTGGTGCGCGGCTTCTCCTTCTTCGGTGCCTCCTTCGTCTACGTCATCTTCGAGGACGGCACCGACCTCTACTGGGCGCGCAGCCGCGTGCTGGAGTACCTGAACTTCGCCGCCAGCCGCTTGCCCAGGGGCGTGACGCCGGCGCTGGGCCCGGACGCCACCAGCGTCGGCTGGGTCTACCAGTACGTGCTGCAGGCCAAGAGCAAGACCCTGGCCGAACTGCGCAGCCTGCAGGACTGGTTCGTGCGCTACCAGCTGACCAAGGCGCCGGGCGTGGCCGAGGTCGCCTCGCTGGGCGGATTCGTGCAGACCTACCAGGTCACGGTGGACCCGCTGAAGCTGCGCAGCTACGGCATCCCGCTGATGAAAGTCTCGCAGGTCATCCGCGAATCGAACCGCGATGTCGGCGGCCGAGTCGTCGAGATGGCCGAGACCGAGTACATGGTGCGTGGCAAGGGTTACCTGCGCGGCAAGGCTGACATCGAAGGCCTGGTGCTGAAGAGCGACAACGGCACGCCGGTGCTGATCCGCGATGTCGCCCGGGTGGAACTGGCGCCCGACGAGCGGCGCGGCCTGGCCGAATTGAACGGCGAAGGCGAGGTGGTGTCAGGCATCGCCATGGCGCGCGTCGGCCAGAACGCGCTGGACGTCATCGCGGGCATCAAGGCCAAGGTGGCGGAGATCTCGGCCGGGCTGCCCGAAGGTGTGTCGATGGCGGCCGTCTACGACCGTTCCGATCTCATCCACCGCGCAATCGCCACCCTGCAGCGCACGCTGATCGAAGAGAGCCTCATCGTGGCCGCCGTCTGCGTCGTGTTCCTGATGCACGTGCGCTCCGCGCTGGTGGCCATTCTGATGCTGCCCGTGGGGGTGCTGATGGCGTTCATCGCCATGCACCTGCTGGGCTTGAACGCCAACCTGATGAGCCTGGGCGGCATTGCGATCGCCATCGGTGCCATGGTGGACGCGGCCATCGTGATGATCGAGAACGCGCACAAGCACCTGGAGCGCCTGCCGCCCGGTCACAGTGTGAAGGAGCGTGCCGACGCCATGCTGGACGCCTGCACGGAAGTGGGGCCGGCGCTGTTCTTTTCGCTGCTGATCATCACGGTGTCCTTCCTGCCCGTGTTCACGCTGGAGTCGCAGGAGGGGCGGCTGTTCGCGCCGCTGGCCTTCACCAAGACCTTCTCGATGGCCGGCGCCGCGCTGTTGTCGGTGACCCTGGTGCCGGTGCTGATGCTGCTGTTCATCCGCGGCAGCGTGATGCCGGAGGCGAAGAACCCGGTGAACCGCTTGCTGATGGCGGTCTACCGCCCGGTCATTGCGGCCGTGATGCGCTGGAAGGCGCTGACCATTGCAATCGCATGCGCGGCGTTGGCCGCGACCTGGTACCCGGCGTCGCGCCTGGGCAGCGAATTCATGCCGCCGCTGGACGAAGGCACGCTGCTGTACATGCCGTCGTCGCTGCCGGGCATGTCCATCACCAAGGCTGCGGAGGTGCTGCAGACGCAGGACCGCATCATCAAGGGCTTCCCGGAAGTCGCCGCCGTCTTCGGCAAGGCCGGCCGCGCCAACACGGCCACGGACCCGGCGCCGACCGAGATGTTCGAGACGGTCATCAACCTGAAGCCCCGGGACCAGTGGCGGCCGGGCCTGACGACCGAGCGGCTGATCGCCGAGATGGACCAGGCGCTGCAGTTCCCTGGCGTGTCCAATGCCTGGACGATGCCCATCAAGGCGCGCATCGACATGCTGTCCACCGGCATCCGCACGCCCATCGGTATCAAGGTCTTCGGCAAGGACCTGGGCGAGATGGAACGCCTGGCCCATGAGATCGAGTCCGTGGTCCAGCGGGTGCCCGGCACGCGTTCGGCTTTTGCCGAACGGCTGACGGGGGGCAGTTACCTGAACATCGAACCCGACCGCGCAGCATTGGCACGGTACGGCCTGTCAGTCGGCGACTTGCTGGACGTCATCGGCACGGCCCTGGGCGGTGAGATGGTCACCACCACCGTCGAGGGCCGCGAGCGCTATGCCGTGACCGTGCGCTACCCGCGTGAACTGCGCAGCCACCCGGCGCAGATCGAACGCGAAGTGCTGGTGCCCGTGATGGGCGGCACCGGGCTTGCCACCACCGTGCCGCTGGGGCAGGTGGCCCGGGTCGTCGTGGCGCGGGGGACGCCGGGCATCCGCACCGAGAACGCGCTGCTGTCGGCCTACATCTTCGTCGACCTGCACGACCGCGACATCGGCTCCTATGTGGCCGACGCGCGCAAGGCCGTGGCCGAGCAGGTCCAGTTCCCGGCCGGCTACTACATCACCTGGAGCGGCCAGTTCGAGGCCATGGAACGCGCGCTGCAGAAGATGAAGGTGGTGGTGCCGGTGACCCTGCTGCTCATCTTCCTGCTGCTGTACCTGAACTTCAGGCGGCTGACCGAGACCTTCATCGTCATGCTGTCCGTGCCGTTCGCGCTGGTGGGCGGGGTGTGGCTGATGTGGGCGCTGGGCTACAACCTGTCGGTGGCCGTGGCCGTCGGTTTCATCGCCCTGGCCGGTGTGGCGGCCGAGACCGGCGTGGTCATGCTGATCTACCTGGACCACGCCTGGGCGCAGGCCCGCGCGCGCTGCCAGGCCGAGGGCCGACTGCCGGTTGCGTCAGACCTGTACGGCGCCGTCATGGCCGGCGCGGTGGAGCGCGTCCGGCCCAAGGTCATGACGGTGGTCGCCATCATGGCGGGCCTGCTGCCCATCCTGTGGGGCAGCGGCACGGGCTCGGAGGTCATGAGCCGCATCGCGGCGCCGATGGTGGGCGGGATGGTCTCGTCGACCGTGCTGACGCTGTGCGTGATTCCGGCGCTGTACGCGCTGGTCAAGCAGTGGCAGTTGCGGCAGGAGTCTCGCCAGCCCAGGGTTCCCGAGACAAGCGCCCTGCCACCGTGAGGCGACCGGGGCGCCGGGCTCCGCCCCTGGGCGCGCCCAAGATCATTGGGCTGCTTCCTCAGGACCGCACGGACGGCTTTCACCCGCCCCGCACCCGGCGTTCAAGCCGCGTCCGACCGGGTCTTTCCTTGCAGGACGTAGGCAAGCAGTCCGGCCGCCCACAGCAGGGCTGGGGCCAGCAGCACCCAGCGAAAATCCGAGTGGAGCTTGAAATTCATCGCGCTCATCAGCACCACCGTGCAGAGGCCCGCCAGCGTCAGCACCCATGCCGATCCCCTGAGGCGCTGCGGCATCACCACGCGGGCCAGGTGCAGCGTCAGTGCACCCGCACCCACCATGTAGCCGCCCATGACGGTGAACACGATGTGCAGCCACGCTTCCAGCCCCGGCGCAGTTTCGCGCAACCGGGCCAGCGTCGTGCCCATGAAGCGGGGATCCTCCGGCAGCAGCGCTGGGCGCAGGACGACGAAGTACATGCCCAGGGCCACAAGCCAGATGCCGCAGGCGCCCAAGGTCCAGGTCGAGATGGGACCCAGCCAGCGGCGTTCGATCACAGCACCTCCGGCCGGTTTGGGAGTTCGTCCACGTTGTCTGCGCCGCCGGGAAAGTGCTGTGCGAGATGGCGGGTCACCGACTGCACGCCGCTCACCACCCCGGCTTCGAAGCGCGACTGTGCGAAGGCGGCCTTCATGTCGCGACAGATGCCGGCCCACGCCTCTTCACCGACCTTGGCGTGGATGCCGCGATCCGCCACGATCTCCACCGCCCGGTCAGCCAGCAGCAGGTAGATCAGCAGGCCGTTGTTGTGCTCGGTGTCCCAGACCCGCAACTTCGAGAACACCTCGATCGCACGCGCTCTCGCCGTCTGGCCCTTGAAGAGCGGCTCGCCATCCAGCGAGCCCTCCACCGCAAAGCGAATTTCGCCCGCGTGCAATGACTCGCTGGCCTTGATTGCCGCCTCGATGGCATGCAGCGTGGTCTGCGGGAAGGCGCGTGCGAGCTGGCGGTTGGTGGTGACGAGGTGCCGGGCGATGCGTTCGATGTCCATGATCACCACCGCCCTGACGCGCCGCCGCCGCCGAAGCCGCCCCCGCCGCCACTGAAGCCCCCACCGCCACCGAAGCCACCGCCGCCGCGGCCGCCGCCGTAGTAGCCGCCCAGTCCACGCCCAAGCATGCCGGCGCCGAGCAGGGTGACCACAAGAGCGGCCATGCCGGCCAACACGGCGATCGATGCGGCGCCGACGAGAAACCAAGAAATGATGCCGACCAGGCCCCCCGTGACCAGGGCGCCCGGCACCCGGCCCAGCACCCCGCGCAGCACGCCGCCGATCGCCAAGGCCAGCACGAACAAGATGGGCGTGTACGGGCGGACATCGCCGTCGCCGATGGCGCCCTTGCTGTCTGGTTCAGGCAGAGCTTCGCCGTCGATCACCGCGACCATCTGCGCCACGCCTGCCGACACGCCGCCGTAGAAGTCCTGCTGCTTGAAGCGCGGCAGGATCGTCTCGCTGATGATGCGTTTGCTCGTCAGGTCCGTCAGCGCGCCTTCCAGGCCGTAGCCGACCTCGATGCGCAAGGTGCGGTCGTCCTTGGCCACGACCAGGATGGCGCCGTCATCGATCTTCTTGCGGCCCAGCTTCCACAGTTCGGCCACGCGCAGCGCGTAGGGTTCAATGGCTTCTGGCGCCGTCGAACGCACCATCAGCACAGCCAGCTGGCTGCCCTTTCTGGCTTCGAACGCGGTCAGTGTCTGCTCCAACGTAGCCTGCTGCTCCGCGGTGAGCGTCCCGGTCTGGTCGGTCACATGCCCTTTCAGCGGCGGGACGGCCACCTGTGCGGCCGCGGGCAGACACCAGGCCAGCGTGAGCGCCGTCGTGAGCGTCACCAACCAGGCGTTGAGCCAGCGTGCGCTGGCTTTGCGGCAGGTCACTTCGCAGCCCCGGACGCGGTGTTGGCCGGGCGCGCCGGCAAGCCACCGAGGTCGACGGTGGGCGGCCTGGCGATGGCCGCTTCGTTGTCGACCGTGAAGTTGGGCTTGTCCTTGTAACCCAGCACCATCGCGGTGAGGTTCGACGGGAAGGACCGCACCGCCACGTTGTAGGCCTGCACCGACTGGATGTAGCGGTTGCGTGCCACGGTGATGCGGTTCTCGGTGCCCTCCAACTGCGCCGCCAGGTCACGAAAACCCTGGTTCGCGCGCAGGTTGGGGTAGTTCTCCGACACCACCATCAGGCGGGACAGCGCGCCGGTCAGCTGGCCCTGCGCCTGCTGAAATTTCTGGAAGGCAGCCGGGTCGTTGACGAGTGCGGGGGTGGCCTGGATCGACGTGGCCTTGGCACGGGCTTCGACGACCTGGGTCAGCGTGTCCTGCTCGAACTTCGCCTCGCCCTTGACGGTGTTGACGAGGTTGGGCACCAGGTCGGCCCGGCGCTGGTACTGGTTGACGACCTCGGACCAACTGGCCTTGACTTGCTCGTCGGTGGACTGGAAGGTGTTGTAGCCGCAGCCGCTGAGGCCCAGCGACAAGGCCAGGGCGACGGCCAGCAGGGTGTTCCGCATGTTCGCTTCTCCAAAAAAGGATTCAGTTCAGATGGGCCGGGTCGGTCCATGCGCCGAAAGGCGGTGGTTGGTGTCCATGGCCCGCCGCAGGTCAGTCCTGCTTCAGCGCAGCGTTGCGCAGCCGCAGCGCATTGGTGATCACCGATGCCGAGCTCAGGCTCATCGCCAGCGCCGCGATCATTGGCGACAGCAGCCAGCCGGTAAATGGAAACAGCACACCGGCGGCCAGCGGCACGCCCAGCGCGTTGTAGACGAAGGCGAAGGCCAGGTTCTGCTTCATGTTGGCCACGGTGGCCACCGACAGCGCGCGTGCGGTGGCAATGCCACGCAGGTCGCCCTTGACGAGCGTGAGCTGGGCGCTGTTCATCGCCACGTCGGTACCGGTGCCCATGGCAATGCCGACATCGGCACGGGCCAGTGCCGGCGCGTCGTTGATGCCGTCGCCGGCCATCGCGACCTTGCGGCCTTCGGCCTGCAGCTTTTCGACGAGCTGGAGCTTGTCGGCGGGCTTCACTTCCCCGTGGACCTCTTCGATGCCCAGGCGCTGGCCGACAGCACGCGCCGTCGTCAGGCCGTCGCCGGTGGCCATCACCACGCGCAGGCCCGCCGCGCGCAACGAGGCCAGCGCATCGGCGGTCGTCGCCTTGATCGGGTCGGACACCGCCAGCAGGCCGACCAGCTTGGCGTCGGCAGCCAGGTGCATCACGCTGGCGCCCTGCGCACGCAGCGCCTCGGCTTGCGTGGCCAGGGGCGACACGTCAACGCCGAGTTGCTGCATCAACGCTGTGTTGCCCAGCGCGAGCGCCTTGCCGCCGACGCTGCCGCGCACGCCGATGCCAGATCCGGAATCAAACTGCTCGGGCTTGTCCAGGGCCAAGCCCCGTTCGCGCGCTGCGGTGACGATGGCGGCGGCCAGCGGGTGTTCGCTGCCCTGGTCCAGGCTGGCGGCCAGGCGCAGCACCTCGTCCTCCGTGTTTCCGGTCGTTGCGACGGCACGTTCGAAGCTCGGACGGCCTTCGGTGAGCGTGCCGGTCTTGTCGACGATCAGGGTGTCGATCTTGCGCAGGTTCTCGATGGCGGCGGCATCGCGGAACAGCACGCCGTTCGTCGCGCCGCGGCCCGTGGCGACCATGATCGACATCGGCGTGGCCAGCCCCAGCGCGCAGGGGCAGGCGATGATCAGCACGGCCACGGCGTTGATGAGGCCGTAGACCCAGCTCGGCTCGGGTCCGAACAGGCCCCAGCCGAAGAAGGTGAGCAAGGCGATGCTCACGACGCCGATAACGAAATAACCTGCGACCTGGTCGGCCATGCGCTGCATCGGCGCGCGCGAGCGCTGGGCCATCGCGACCATCTGCACGATCTGTGCGAGCACGGTGGCCGAGCCGACGTGCTCTGAACGCATGACCAGCGCGCCGCTGGTATTCATCGTCGCGCCGATGAGCTTGTCGCCGACGCGCTTGGTCACTGGCAGCGGTTCGCCGGTCAACATCGATTCGTCCAGTGCGCTGCTGCCTTCAACCACGACACCGTCGACCGGCACCTTCTCGCCTGGCCGCACGCGCAACAGGTCGCCGACGTGCACATGGGTGAGCGGCACATCGGATTCGCTGCCGTCGGCTGCGATGCGACGTGCGGTTTTCGGAGCCAGGCCCAGCAGCGACTTGATCGCTGCCGAGGTCTGGGAGCGCGCCTTCAGCTCCAGCATCTGCCCGAGCAGCGTCAGCGAGATGATCACGGCGGCCGCCTCGAAGTACACGGCCACGCGCCCCATCTGGTTGAATTCGGCGGGGAACACGCCCGGTGCGATCGTCGCCACGACGCTGTACACGAAGGCCGCGCCCGTGCCCAAGCCGATCAGCGTCCACATGTTGGGGCTGCGGTTGATGATGGACTGCGCGCCGCGCACGAAGAAGGGTGCGCCTGCCCAGAGCACGATAGGCAGGCTGAGTGCCAGCTCGATCCAGCTCTGCCGGGCCATGTCGAACCAGCCCAGGCGGTGGCCGAACATCGCCAGCACAGTGACGACCACGGTCAGGGGCAAGGTCCACCAGAAACGGTGCTTGAAGTCGACGAGTTCCGGGTTCTCGGCGTCGTCAAGTGCCGGCAGCACGGGCTCCAGGGTCATGCCGCACTTGGGGCAGTTGCCTGGCTTGGCCTGGCGGATCTCCGGGTGCATCGGGCATGTGTAGATCGTGCCCGGCGTGGCCTGGAGGGCGGGCGCCGCGGGTGGTGACAGGTGATCGGGGCCAAGCACGTGCACATGACCATCCCCGTGTGCGTGGCCGGTGTGCGATTTCATGTCCATGTTTTCGAGCATCCTGTTGGGTTGAACGGCCGTGCACGCGTCGTGGTGGCCCTGCTGCCTGTGGCCACGGCAGCCGTCACTTCGCCGGTGGCGGACCCGGCAGTCGCTGCATCATCATTTCCATCATCATCTGCATCATCTCCATGCGCCCTTCCATCGTCTGGTGGCGCTTGGCCATGTCGGCGGGCATGCCTTTGCCGTCGCCCATGCCACCGCCCATGCCACCACCCATGGCCCCCATGCCGCCCATGCCCTTCATCATCTCCATGCCGTCCTGCATGGACTTCATGTGTTCGGCCATCAGTGCCTGGCGTTCGGCGGGCGTCTTGGCATTCATCATCTTGTCGTGCATCTCGCGCATGGCCTTCATGCGCGCCTGCATGGCCGGCGCTGATGCAGCCTGCGCGGGCGGCGCCCCGTCCGGGTGATGGCTGGTGTGCTCGTCCGCTTTGGCCGTGCTCATGGCAGTTGGTGCACCCGGGCTGGCGCAGGCCGAGACGAGGGCAAAGGTCATGAGCGCGACAAGGGTCTTGAGTGTGGACATGGAGATCTCCTGAGGGATGGGCGCGAGCACTGCTCGCAAAGGGAGTAAGCGTCGTTCCGGCTCGTGCGGCCACTGCTGCCGACGGAACGGCCATGCGCATGCCGCCGCCGCCGCGGGAACGCATCCCGCCAGCGGCCAGGCGACCAGATCTACAAGGTCAGTCGCAGAAAGCGGATGACCAGTGGCGGCCCCTGCGAGCCGGGTCTCTCCGGTGACGGCCGGAAGTCGACGCTGCCGGTGGCGGTGATCACGCTCCACGGCGCGACCGCGACAAGCGGACTTGACCCCAGATCGACGACCGGCAGCTTGAGCTTCGCAATGGCCGAGGACTCGCCGTCGCAGAACTTCAGGCAGTTGAGCTTGCCGGAGCCCTGACCGTGCCCGTGGTGGGCGGCCGTCTGATCGTGGTCAAGGTGACTGCCGTGGCTGGCGCCAACCGGGGTTCCTGCCTGCAGGCCATGCACTGCGACGTCGGCGTGTGGCAGGTGTCCCGATGCACGTTCCGCGAGCCCCGCTGGCGCCAGCACACAGGCATTGACCACGCCAGTCGTCAACGCAATCAGCCAGACCACCAACGTCGCCCAGGCGGTGCGACGCAGTCGTTGGCGGTCGAAGTGAAAGGCAGGCATCGGATCAGTGTGAGCCCCTGCAGGTTACGACTCCGTGCGCCAGCGCACTTGCGCCATGTCAATTCGCGCGAACGTGCATCGACGGGACGGCTACTTGCGGATCAGAGCCACCGTCAGCTTCGTCGCCGCCGTGTGCTTGTTGACCCACATCCAGCAGTAGTCCTGCCGGGCGTCGACGACCAGATCCCCCTGCAGGCTTTCAATCTGGTCCTTCTTCGCCGGGTACCGCACGTCCTTGTCCAGGTGGTAGTGGATGTTGAAGTTGACG
The DNA here is from genome assembly GCA_031411215.1 of Betaproteobacteria bacterium. Classification (GTDB taxonomy): domain Bacteria; phylum Pseudomonadota; class Gammaproteobacteria; order Burkholderiales; family Burkholderiaceae_C; genus Rubrivivax. The sequence continues at coordinate 11,869 of JANOAM010000084.1, read as the reverse complement.
GCACGGTCGGCCTTGAACGACCACTGGACGTTTTGCCCGGGCTGCAGCGGACCGCAGATCTCGGCAAACTTCCCAGGTGCGATCGTCAAGCTGCGTTCGAAGGGACCGCTTTCCGGCCACTGCAGGTCGATCACTTCAGCGCCCGCGACGCCCGCGCCCAGCCACAAGGCAGCGCCCAGTGCTGCCGCTGCCGCTGCGAATGGGCGCTGCGCGGTCCTCACGGTGCCGCCGCTCACTTGGCCATCTCCATGGTGGTCACGACAAAGCCCGAATCAGACTTCTGAACGACGAAGCGGATCTTGTCGCCGGCCTTGACCTTGTCGAGCATGGCGGCATCTTTCACCTGGAAGACCATGGTCATCGCGGGCATGTCCAGGCTCTTGATCTCGCCGTGCTTGATGGTGAGCTTTTTCGTGTCCTTGTCGACCTTGCGGATCTCGCCTTCGGTCATGTCGGCGGCCGACGCGGCTGCTGCGGGGTGGTGGACCGCGTGGTCCTCGGTCTTCTGCTGCGCCCAGGCCGGCGCCGACAGTGCAGTGAGCAAAGCCGCAAGGGTGATCATCTTCATGGTGGGTGTCCTTTTGGTAGGGTCAGGGGATGGTTGGATGCCGCTCACTTGGCGGATACGGTGATCTTGCCCACCATGCCGGCCTGGTAGTGGCCGGCAATCAGGCAGGCGAAGTCGAAGTCGCCAGGGCGGTTGAAGGTCCAGATGATCTGGGCTGTCTTGCCTGCCGGGACATGCGCCATGTAGGGCTCGTCGTGCTCCATGGTCGGGAACTTGACCATGAGCGCGGCGTGCTGCTCGAGTTCCTGCTTGGTGCCCAGCACAAACTCGTGCAGTTGCTGGCCTTGGTTGCGGAAAACGAACTTCACGGTCTCGCCGCGCCGCACGCTGATGGCATCGGGCGAAAAGCGCATCGCGTCGCTCATGCTCACCTGGATGGTTCGTTTGACGGACTTGGCATCCCCGGCGATGCCCCAGGCCTTCTGTTCCTTGCGCACCGGGCCGGCCGCCTTCTTGTGGTCCTCGTCGCCGTGCGCCAACGCGCCCGCAGAAAAGGCCAGGGCCACCAGCCACGCCGCTGTCTTGATCGAATTCATGGGATTCCTCTTGAGGGACAGTTGGTTCGGTATCAGGTTCAATGGCCTGCGTGGCCACCGGCCGGCTTGCGCACGGTGACCTCCACATCGGTCTTCGGCTTGGCCAAGGGCTTCATCGCACCCACGCCTTCAGCCGTGTTGTCTCGCGCCGGGGTGGCCAGCGCGCCGGTCCATTCGTAGGCGACGGTGCCGGCGGGTTGTGCGAACCAGCCCGGGTCGCTGTAGTCGCCCCGCTTTTGGTCCCTGCGCACCTTCAGCACACTGAACATGCCGCCCATGCCGACGGCGCCGAACGGGCCGGTGCCGGTCATCATGGCGGCCGTGTTGTCGGGCAACGGCATTTCCATCTCGGTCATGTCGTGCATGCCGCGTTCGCCCATCACCATGTAGTCGGGAACCAGCTTCGTGATCTGCCGCGCCACGTTGCGGTGGTCCACGCCGATCATGGTCGGCACGTTGTGCCCCATCGCGTTCATGGTGTGGTGGCTCTTGTGGCAATGGAAAGCCCAGTCGCCTTCTTCGTCGGCCAGGAATTCGACCTGGCGCATCTGGCCCACGGCGATGTCGGTCGTCACCTCGGGCCAGCGCGAGCCCTTCGGTGTCGGCCCGCCGTCAGTGCCGGTCACGGTGAATTCGTGGCCGTGCAGGTGGATGGGGTGGTTGGTCATCGTCAGGTTGCCGATGCGCAGGCGCACCTTGTCGTTCTTGCGCACCACCAGCGGATCAATGCCCGGAAAGATGCGGCTGTTCCAGCTCCACAGATTGAAGTCGAGCATGGTCATGATCTTGGGAGTCGCGGCACCGGGCTCGATGTCATAGGCGTTGAGCAGGAACACGAAGTCGCGGTCGACCTCGTCGATCAGGGGATGTTTGTCCTTGGGGTGCGTGATCCAGAAGCCCATCATCCCCATGGCCATCTGCACCATCTCGTCGGCATGCGGGTGGTACATGAAGGTGCCGGGCCGGCGCGCAACAAATTCGTAGACGAAGGTCTTGCCTGGCGGGATGCCCGGCTGTGTGAGGCCGGTGACACCGTCCATGCCGTTGGGCAGCCGCTGGCCGTGCCAGTGCACGCTGGTCATTTCGGCCAGCTGGTTGGTGACGAAGATGCGCACCCGGTCGCCTTCAACCACCTCGATGGTCGGGCCGGGGCTCTGGCCGTTGTAGCCCCACAGGTGGGCCTTGAAGCCAGGCGTCATCTCGCGCACCACGGGTTCGGCGACGAGATGAAACTCCTTGACGCCGTTGTTCATGCGCCAGGGCAGGGTCCAGCCGTTGAGCGTGACCACCGGGTTGTAGGGCCTGCCCGAACTGGGCACCAGCGGTGGCATGGTGTCGGGCCGGTTCTGCGTGACCGGCTCGGGCAGGGCGGCCATGGCCACCTTGCTGACCGAGGCCGCGGCCGCAGCCGCCGTGATGGCTGCCGTGTAGGCGGTCGCACCGCCGAGCATCTTGCGTCGTGAAAGCATCAAGGAGTCCTTCATGTTCAGTGCCCTGCGGCCACGGCCTCGGCGGCCATTGAAGGGCCGGCGGCGGGGGCCAGGCTGGGTTTGCCGATCAGCGCCATGTCCAGGTCGGCCTGCGCGATCCAGAAGTCACGCAGGGCCTGGATGGCGCCGTTGACGCCGGCGATCTGCATACGGGCGTCGGCCAACAGTTCAAAGACACCGATCAGCATGCCGTTGTAGCGCAGCACGTTTTCTTCCGAGATGCGCTGGTTCAGCGGCACCACCTCCTCGCGCTGGAAGCGCGCCATGTCGTAGGCCGAGCGATACGCACCATAGGCTTCGCGCACTTCAGACCGTGCGTTCACAGCGATCTCTGCGGCCCGGTGCACGGTTTGCATGTACACCGCTTCAGCCCGCGCCACCCGGGCACCGCCCCAGTCGAACAGCGGCAGTTCGACGCTGACTTCCCAGCCGCGTTGCGTGGGCTGCTCGTTGGAACTGCTGCGCAGAAGACCGAGTTCCAGCACGTTGATGAACCGCGTGGTGCGTGTCAGCCCCAGGTTCCTGGCGGTCTGTTCGGCGGCCAGCCGGGCGCCTTGCACATCCAGCCGCTGGCCCATGGCGACGGCTTCGATGTCGGGCAGGTCCAGCACGTCCTTGGGCAGGTCGGGCAGGCGTTCGGGCAGCGTGAACTGCGCCTGCGCGCCCCAGGCGCCGAGCAGGCGTGTCAGCCTTTCGCGGGTGGCGCGCTGCGCCTGTTCGGCCCGCGCCAGGTTCTGGGCCGCGTCGGCGTAGAAGACCTGCTCTCGCGCGCGCTGCAGCTTGCTGAAATTGCCCACCTGTTCCATGCGCCGCGCCAGTTCCGCACCGGCCTCGGCGGCTTGCTTGACCTGCCGCAGGTAGCGCACGGACTCCTCGGCGCCCAGCGCGTGGAAGTAGGCCTTGCGCGTGTCGGCGGCCAGCGACAGCACACCCATCGCAACCACGCCCTGGGTCTGCTGGAAACGACGTGCCTCCATCGGCCCGACCAGCGGCAGGGCCAGCAGGCGCGCGATGTTGAAGTGAAAGCCGCTCTCCACTTCACGTTCGTCGCCGCGCTTGAAGCGGCCGAAAGAGAAGCCGGGGTTGGGCAGCTGGCCGGCCTGCACCCCTTCGGCTTCGGTGATGCCCAGTTCCGCAAAGCCCGCCTGCAGGCCGCGGTTGTTCAACAGGGCCACTTGCACGGCAGCGTCCACCGTCAAGGGCTTGGCCAGCAGCTCGGTGACACGTTGGGCGATGCGGTCCTGGTCGGCGTCCGAACGCGCCCACATCAGGTCCTTGCCCAGGCGGTCCTTGGCGGTCTTTTCGACGGCGGCAAAACCGCCGTCGGGGCTGAAGGACGCGCATCCTGTCAGCGCGGCCGCACTGACCAGCGCGGCCCCCACACGCAGGCGCAGCGAGCTCGCCATGGCAAGTTTCACGGTGCGGCCTCTCATGGTGTCTGGTGTCCGCTGTGCCCGGCAGGTGCCGGTGCGGAAGCGGGCCGGGCCGCAGGCGAAGGCTCGGCCTGCTGCGCCTCGCGGGCGTAGACGCGCCAGCCGCCGACGCTGGCCACGGTGTCGTTCGCTTCGCGCCACGAAAGCAGCTTCTCGTCGCCCAGGCGCCGGTACTGGGCGAACGGCGACTGGTAACTGACTGCGGGCACGCGGGCCTTGGGGTCGAGAGGGTCGGGCCTGTCGGCCTTGCGGATGGCTTGCCCGTGCGTCTGCGCTGTCAGCGCGGCGCCGCAGATGAGCGCCAGTGCAAGGCGTGCGGTGCGGCGCATGCGCCGCCGATCCGTGGCAACGGAGAGTGTTGGGACCATGGTGTCCTCGCTTGGAAGTCGGGGTGCTTGCGCGTGGCCTGTGCAGCGCGCAAGACGCGAAATGACTGAACCTGGCGAGGCCGCGCGCCTTGGCGCGGGCGAGCCCGCCAGTTAGGCGAGCGACGGCCGGGGTGGCCTGTCGGGCCCGGTCTGAGCGACCGGCACGATGTCGATGACGTCGATGATGAAGATCGTGACCATGGGCCCGGGATCAGGAATGCCGGGCATGACGCTCAGCAAGGCCAGGCCGGTGCAGCAGGACGCGCAGGAGCTGCACTTGACCTTGCCCAGTTCGGTGAACTTGGCAGGTTCGGCCGTGTCAGGGTGATGAGGCGACGCGTCCGCATCCGCATCTGCATCTGCATCCGCGTGCTGATGCGCGCCGCCGTGCGGCGCCTGGGCAGATTGGTCCTGCGTGTGTTCGTGGCCCACTCCGCAGTGGAGCATGGCCGCGCTCGCCAGCCCTTGGACGGGCAGTGCCACGATCATCAGGCAGACGGTCAGGAGGCGGAGCCACACACGCATCGAGCGATGGTAGCGGATGCCGTCCCGTCCCGCCTTGACTGGTATCAGGCCGGTGGCTTTCCGTTCAACGCGGTTCCGACGTGTGCGGCGCTTCGCCGCTGCGCAGCCGTTCGATCAGTGGGGCCGTTTCGTCGCGCGGCAACGCCAGATCAGTGGCGCGGCGGCCGTGGTTGCGGCGCTCGTCCACACTGGCCGGTGGTGCGCCATTTGTCGAACCGCCGGGCCTGTGCGCCAGCCCGCGCAGCAGGGCCAGGGTGAAGCCCAGGGCCAGCAGGGCGCCCAGGGCCAGGCCCAGGGTGGCGCGTTGTTCGGCAACCGCCGCTTCGCGGTGCCGCAAATGGGCGTCTTGCGCCAGCAGCGCGCCTTCCAGCGCGGCCAGCTGCTGCTGCCGCTTGGTGATGGACAGATCGACTTGCGTGTGCAGTTGACGTGAGGCCAGCGCCGCCAAAGCGCCTGCGCTGCCGCCGGGTGCCGACGCGTGGATCAGGTCCATGACCTGCACGGCCTGCTCCATCAGCAACTGGTGGGCGTCCTGGCTGTCGCTCGCCTTGATCTGGCGCTGAGCGATGCGGCGCGCCAGCTGGTGCCAGTCGCCCGCCATGCTCTGGCTTTCCTGCAGCGCGCGCATCCACCAGCCGGCGCTCAGCGTGTCCTGCAGGCGGCGCAGGCGGTCGTCCAGTTCGGCCTGGCGCACACGCCGCTCGGGTTCCAGCAGGGACCGGCCGCGCAGCACACGGTCAGCGGCTTCGCGGTGGGCCAGCACACCATGCTGCACGCTCAGCGTGTGCGCAAAGGGGTCCAGCGCGGCGCGCTCGGCCGCCAGGGCTTTCAGCTCGGCGCCCTGGTAGGTCAGCACCTGGCCCAGCGGCAGCAGGATCAGCGCGCCGCCGGCCGCGCCCAGCAGCAGGAATTTCAGGCGTGGCCGTCGCGGTGTCTGGGGTGTCTGAGGCGGTGGAGTCGGGTCCATGGGCACGGTGAAGCCGGCCGGACATCGGACGGTTCTTCACGGCCATATCGGCGGCTCAAGCGCGATCTTGAGTTGCCCACCTGGCTCCTAACATTCCACGATGTTGACCGCCAGGCCGCCGCGCGCGGTTTCCTTGTACTTGGTCATCATGTCGGCGCCGGTTTCGCGCATGGTCTTGATGACCTGGTCCAGGCTCACAAAGTGCGTGCCGTCACCGCGCAGCGCCATGCGCGCGGCGTTGATCGCCTTCACGGATGCGATGGCGTTGCGTTCGATGCACGGGATCTGCACCAGCCCGCCCACCGGGTCGCAGGTCAGGCCCAGGTGGTGTTCCATGCCGATCTCGGCCGCGTTTTCCACCTGTGCTGGCGTGCCGCCCATCACTGCGCACAGCGCACCCGCGGCCATGCTGCAGGCCACGCCCACTTCGCCCTGGCAGCCCACTTCTGCGCCGCTGATGCTGGCGTTTTCCTTGTAGAGGATGCCGATGGCCGCAGCCGTCAGCAGGAAGTCGACGATGCCGGCCTCGTGGCTGTGGTGCACGAAGCGTGCGTAGTAGTGCAAGACGGCAGGCACGATGCCCGCCGCGCCGTTGGTGGGGGCCGTCACCACACGGCCTCCGGCGGCGTTTTCTTCGTTCACGGCCAGCGCGTAGAGGTTGACCCAGTCCATCACCTGCAGCGGGTCGCGCAGCGCGGCTTCGGGGTTGCTGGTCAGGTCGCGGTGCAACTGCGCCGCGCGGCGCTTGACCTTGAAACCGCCGGGCAGGATGCCGTCGGTGGCGCAGCCGCGCTGCACGCAGTCCTGCATCACACGCCAGATCTTCAGCAGGCCGGTGTTGATCTGCTCATCCGTGCGCCAGTGCCTTTCGTTTCGGCGCATCACCTCGGCGATGCTGCAGCCCAGTTCTTGTGTGCGCAGCAGCAACTCATCGCCGCTGTGGAAGGGGTGCGGCAGCACGGTGGTGTCGGGTGCGATGACCTTCTGCCGCGCACCGTCGGCCGCCACTTCCTCGCTGACCACAAAACCTCCGCCCACCGAGTAGTAGGTGCGGTTGGCGATTTCCGCGCCGGCAGCATCAAAGGCCACGAAACGCAGGCCGTTGGCGTGGAACGGCAAAGTCTCGCGGCGGTAGAACTTCAGGTCGTCCTTTTCCGCGAAGGCGATCTCGTGTGCGCCCAGCAAGTTGAGGCGGCCGTTGTCGCGGATCCGCGCCAGCAGCGCGGGCACGGCGTCCACGTCCACGGTGTCGGGCTCATGCCCGGCCAGTCCCAGCAAGACGGCCTTGTCGCTGCCGTGCCCTTTGCCGGTGGCGCCCAGGCTGCCGTAGAGCTGGCTCAGCACACGTGTGGTCTGCGGCAGCAGGCCGTGGCCCTGCAGGTGGCGCACAAAGAGGCGCGCTGCCCGCATGGGCCCCACCGTATGGCTGCTGCTGGGACCGATGCCGATCTTGAAGAGGTCGAAGACCGACACGGCCATGGGTCAGCTCTCTTCGTACGCAGACAAGGGCAGGCAGCTGCAGAACAAGTTGCGGTCGCCGTATACGTTGTCCACACGGCCAACAGGTGCCCAGTACTTCTGGTGGCGCAGGCCGGCCACCGGGAAGGCGGCTTCTTCGCGTGAGTACGCGTGCGGCCACTCGGCCTTCAGCAGCGATGCTGCGGTGTGTGGTGCGTTCTTGAGCGGGTTGTCATCCTTGGGCCAGAAGCCGCTTTCGACTTTCGCGATCTCGCCGCGAATGGCGACCATGGCGTCGCAGAAACGGTCCAGCTCCGCGCGCGGTTCGCTTTCGGTGGGCTCGATCATCAAGGTGCCGGCGACCGGGAAACTCAGTGTCGGCGCGTGGAAGCCGTAGTCGATCAGGCGCTTGGCCACGTCTTCTGCACCGACGCCTGTCAGCTTGGCTAACGGCCGAATGTCGATGATGCATTCGTGCGCCACACCGCCGCCTTTCAGCCCGGCAATGCCACCGCTGTAGAGCACGGGGAAGTGGTCCACCAGACGCGCCGCCACGTAGTTGGCGCTGAGGATGGCGACTTCGGTGGCGTCGCGCAGGCCGTCCGCGCCCATCATGCGGCAGTACATCCAGCTGATGGGCAGCACGGACGCGTTGCCCAGCGGCGCGGCACTCACCGCACCCACGCTTTGCTCACCGCCCACGCCGGCGGTGCGGTGCGCCGGCAGGAAGGGCACCAGGTCGGCCACCACGGCCACCGGGCCCACACCCGGGCCACCACCACCGTGCGGAATGCAGAAGGTTTTGTGCAGGTTCAGGTGGCTCACGTCGCCGCCAAATTCACCCGGTGCGGCCACCCCAACCAGCGCGTTCATGTTGGCGCCGTCCACGTAGACCCGACCGCCGTGCTGGTGCACGAGAGCGCAGAGTTCCTTCACCCGCACTTCGAATACGCCGTGTGTGCTGGGGTAGGTGATCATCACCGCGGCCAGGTTGGCGCTGTGCTGTTCGCACTTGGCCTTGAGGTCGTCCATGTCGACATTGCCTTGAGCGTCGCATCGGGTGACCACCACCGTCATGCCCACCATCTGCGCGCTGGCCGGGTTGGTGCCGTGCGCACTCTCGGGGATCAGGCAGATGTTGCGGTGACCTTCACCGCGGCTGGCGTGGAAGGCCTTGATGACCAGCAGGCCCGCGTATTCACCTTGTGAGCCGGCGTTGGGCTGCAGGCTCACACCCGCATAGCCGGTGGCCTGTGACAGCCATGCACACAGCTGGTCGTTCAGCGCCCAGTAGCCGGCCAGCTGGTCGCGCGGGGCGAAGGGGTGCACGTGGGCAAACGCCGGCCAGGTGATCGGAATCATCTCGCTGGTGGCGTTCAACTTCATGGTGCAACTGCCCAGCGGGATCATGCTGCGGTCCAGCGCCAGGTCCTTGTCGCTCAAGGACCGGATGTAGCGCAGCATCTGGGTTTCGCTGTGGTGGGTGTTGAACACCGGGTGCGTCAGGAAGGCGCTGGTGCGGCGCAGTGCCGGCGGGATCATGGGCTCCACGCCCTTCTCGAAGGCGGCAAAGTCCGGCAGCGTCTGGCCGGGTTGCGCGAACAGCTGCCACAGCGCGCGGATGTCGTCGCGGGTGGTGATCTCGTCCAGCGCAATGCCGATGAAGGTGTCGCCCCACTCCGGGAAGCGGCGCAGGTTCATGCCGGCGGCGCGGGCGCGCGCGGCGATGTCGGCGGTGGCAGTGGCGGACCCGCTGTCGATGCAGACCGCATCAAAGGCGGTTTCCGTGCGCACGGCCACACCCAGGTCACGCAGGCCGCGGGCCAGGATGGCGGTGTAGCTGGCCACCCGTTGCGCAATGCGCTTCAGGCCCGCAGGCCCGTGGTACACGGCGTACATGCTGGCAATGACGGCCAGCAGCACCTGCGCCGTGCAGATGTTGCTGGTGGCCATTTCGCGGCGGATGTGCTGTTCACGCGTTTGCAGCGCCAGCCGGTAGGCCGGGTTGCCGTGCACGTCCACACTGACGCCCACCAGGCGGCCCGGCATGCTGCGCTTCCACTCGTCGCGGCAGGCCATGTAGGCAGCGTGCGGGCCACCACCGCCCATGGGCACGCCAAAACGCTGTGTGGTGCCGATGGCGATGTCCGCGCCCAGTTCGCCGGGTGGTGTGATCAGCGTCAGCGCCAGCAGGTCGGCGGCGATGATGAAGGCGGCCTGGTGCGCATGGATGCGCGCGGCATCTTCGCGCACGTCGTGGATGCTGCCGTCGGTGGTGGGCAACTGCACCAGCACGGCGAAGTAGTCGCCACCGGCGATCAGCGTGTCCCATTCCTCGGCCGAATTGGCCAGCACCACGCTCATGCCCAGCGGCGCGGCGCGGGTCTGGATCACTTCGATGGTCTGCGGATGGCAGTCACCCGCCACGACGAAGGTGTTGCTCTTGCTCCTGACGCTGCGTTTGGCAAGGGTCATGGCCTCGGCCGCCGCCGTGGCCTCGTCCAGCATGCTGGCATTGGCCATGGCCATGCCGGTCAAGTCGCAGACCATGGTCTGGAAGTTGACCAGCGCTTCCATGCGGCCCTGGGAGATTTCTGCCTGGTAGGGTGTGTAGGCCGTGTACCAGGCCGGGTTCTCCAGCACGTTGCGCAGGATGACGCCCGGCGTGTGCGTGCCGTGGTAGCCCTGGCCGATGAAGCTCTTGAGCACCTGGTTCTGCGCGGCCAGCGCCTTCATCTCCACCAGCGCCTGTGCTTCGGTCACCGGCGCGGGCAGGTCCATGGGTTTGCTGCGCGCAATGGCGCGCGGGACGATGGTCTCGATCAGCGCACGCCGGCTGGCTGCGCCGATGACGCCGAGCATCAGCCGTTCATCGTCTTCATACGGACCAATGTGTCGGGCGGCAAATTCGGCGCTGTTTTCCAGCTCGCCAAGGGACTTCAGGGCGGACATCAACATGGCAAGCAGGGGTCAGAGTGTCTTGAGCAGCGCGTCGTAGGCCGGCGGGTCCATCAACTGGTCGAACTCGCCCATATTGGTGATGTGCACCTTGAAGAACCAGCCGTTGCCCAGCGGGTCGGTGTTGGCCAGCGAGGGGTCGGCACGCAGGGTTTCGTTGACCTCCACCACTTCGCCCGTCACGGGCATGAAGAGGTCGGCAGCGGCCTTGACACTTTCCACCACGCCAGCGACTTCGCCCTTCTGGTAGGTGCGGCCCACCTCGGGCAGGTCCACGAACACCACATCACCCAGTGCGTCCTGCGCGTGGTGGGTGATGCCGACGACGGCGGCTTCGTGGTCTTCAATGTTGATCCACTCGTGATCGGGGGTGTACATCGTGGTCATGCAGCGGGCTCCTGTGGGCGGGTTGTGAATCAACGCTTGTAGCGATGGGGTTGGAAGGGCATAGCGGACACGCGCATGGGCTGGCGCTTGCCACGGACTTCGGCATACACCTCGTGCCCGGCCTGGCTGTGGTTGATGGGCAGGTAGGCCATCGCGACGCACTGGTTGACGGTGGGCGCCAGCGTGCCGCTGGTGACGGTGCCCAGCTTGTGGCCATGCGCGTCCACGATGGTTGCGCCTTCGCGCACCGGCACGCGTTCCAGACCGATCAGGCCCACGCGCTTGCTGGGCGCGGCGCCGGCCAGGTGGCTGTCGATCACGTGCGCGCCGGGGTAGCCGCCAGCGCGCGCGCCACCGGCTCGACGCACCTTCTGGATGGCCCAGTTGAGGCCGGCTTCCACGGGGCTGGTGGTTTCGTTGATGTCGTGCCCGTATAGACACAGGCCGGCTTCCAGGCGCAGCGTGTCGCGGGCTCCTAAGCCGGCAGTCTGCACCTCGGGCTGGGCCAGCAGTGCTTCGGCCAGGGCCACGGCCTGGTCTGCTGGCACGCTGATCTCGTAGCCGTCTTCGCCGGTGTAGCCGCTGCGCGTGACGAAGCACAGGGCGCCATTCAGGTTGTAGATGCCACCCGTCATGAACACCATGTCGGCCACGCCCGGGTTCAGCCGAGACAGCGCGTTCACCGCCTTGGGGCCTTGCAGCGCCAGCAGCGCACGTTCGGGCATGGGCACGACCTGGCAGCGGTGGCCGATGTGCGTGCGCAGGTGGCGGATGTCCGCGTCCTTGCAGCCGGCGTTGACCACCAGGAAAAGGTCGCCGAAGCCGGCGTTCTTGTCGGAAGGCATGGGCTTGACCACCATCACGTCGTCCAGCAGGCCGCCAGAAGCATTGGTGAAGAAGGCGTTGCGCTGCTTGCCCAGGCCAAGGTCCACGATGTCCACCGGCACCAGGCTTTCCAGCGCCGCGGCGCTGTCCGCGCCCACCAGGCGCAGCTGGCCCATGTGGGACACGTCAAACAGCGCGGCGGACTCGCGGCACTGTTTGTGTTCGGCCATCAGGCCGCTGGGGTACTGCACCGGCATGGCGTAGCCGGCAAAGGGCACCATGCGGGCGCCCAGGCGGACGTGGAGTTCGTGCAGCGGGGTCTGGAGCAGGGCAACGTCGGACATGGAGGCGGTT